>JAHISY010000029.1 GCA_018817365.1 Patescibacteria group bacterium
TGCGTCTCGTCGAATTCTGCGCGAAATTCCATTCGCAAAATATCAAAAATTTCTCGCGCCTTTTTCGTCAATTTTTCTTTTCGCGAAAGCGGCAGCACCGCCACTTTGATCGGCGCGATTTCTGGCGCGAATTTCATTACCGTCCGTTTTTCGCCATTAACATCGTCTTCGCAAAAAGCATCGAGCAGCACCGTCAAAACCGTGCGGTCGCAGCCGAAACTTGGCTCAATGCAGTGGGGAGTGAACTTTTCATTTGTCTCTGTGTCGAGATATTCGAGCGACTCGCCGCTGAATTTCTGATGCTGCTTCAAATCAAAATCGGTTCGATATGCCAGTCCTTGCAGCTCGCCCCAACCCCACGGGAATTTGTATTCGATGTCTTTCGTGAGTTTCGAGTAATGTGAAAGTTCATCCTCGCGATGCTGCCGCCAGCGGAGATTTTTTTCGTCGATGCCGAGTTTTTTGAAAAAATCCCAGCTCGCTTTTTCCAGCTCCGGATAAATTTTCTGCCAATCTTTTTCCGCGCAAAAATACTCCACTTCCATTTGCTCGAATTCACGCGTCCGAAAAGTGAAGTTGCCGGGCGTGATTTCATTCCGAAAAGCCTTCCCGATTTGCGCGATTCCAAACGGCAATCTTTTTCGCGTCGAGTTCAAAACATTTTTGAAGTTCACGAAAATTCCCTGCGCTGTCTCCGGTCGCATGTAAATCTCGCGCTCCGAATCTTCAGTCACTCCCTGCTGCGTTTTGAACATCAAATTAAACTGCTTCGCCTCCGCCCATTCGCATTTCCCGCAGTCGGGACAGGGGATTTTTTCTTTCAATAATTTCGGAGTGACATCCACGAGCGCGATTCCCGCGATTTCTTCTACTCCCAGTTTTTCTTCGAGCAACTTATCTCCACGAAATCTTTTTTTACACGCTTTGCAGTCCACGAGCGGGTCGGCGAAATTACTCACGTGACCGCTGGCTTCCCACACTTTCGGATTCATGAGAATTGAAGCATCCACGCCGACGATGTCATCTCTGTTTCTCACCCAAAAATCCCACCAAAATTTCTTCACATTATTTTTCAATTCCACGCCGATGGGACCGTAATCCCAAGTATTCGCGAGTCCGCCGTAAATTTCCGAGCCGGGGAAGACGAAGCCGCGTTGTTTGCAGAGGCTGACGATCTGATCTAAAGAAGTTGCAGACATAGTTTTGAGTTAAATTATTTAGAGAGGAGACGACTTGCCCGCCGTAGCTTCAGCGAAGGCGGGTTTGGTCGAGAGAAGTTGCAGACATAAAAAAGAATTTAAAATTAAAAATTTAAAATGCAAAATTAATCACAAAAACCCATTGAAATCATTCCGAAAGGAGGACCACCGAACGGAATTTTGTACGACTTTGTCCATATCGCGACATTTTCGTTTTTAAATATTTCGTAAATAATTGTCGTTCCAGATTCAAGTGGGGCAGCCTCGGCGACTAGAAAACTAGTTTCGTCATCGCGCAATTTAATTAATTCACTTTGACCGTTGTTCCCTTTTGACTTTGGAATGTCGGTGCTTAGGTCTAAAAAAGCAATTGAAATTGGATTGCTCTGTTCCAAGAACTTAAAATTGGCACTGTCGGATTCGTGATCAAAATCAACATTTTGAATAAAATCAAAAACACAAGTGGTTGATTCTTCAACTGGAATTGGTGGCAGAACGCTTTCGGGACGGGCATAAGAAAATTCGAAAGAATCTTTTGGTGTGCAGCTGGCGAGGAGGAAGATTGCGAAGATGGCAAGGAGGAGTTTTTTCATATTGAGAGTTTAATTTAAAAATAACTCGAAACGATTACTCGTTCCGAGGTCCGAAATTTTCGGACGGTTCCACTCGGATTTCCCTCGCTCGACGGGGGACACTTTCGATTTGTCAGTTCGGTGCCAATCTTCGAACCGCGGAAATTTTAAAACAAATTTACCGAAAATGGCAGGTGTTAAAAAAATGGTGCGTAAAAATTAACACTTTGCCCTTTTTAATGGGATATAATGAAATTTTTTATTATGACTAATAAAAAAATGCCCATTTTGTTTATCGTGCGCTGTTCAAAAAAGAGGCAGGCGAAACAA
>JAHISY010000030.1 GCA_018817365.1 Patescibacteria group bacterium
TATTTCAAATGTGCTCTTTTCTTCGGACCCTATAAATTCAGACACACTAAAAGTGTAATCATAAATTTGTTTTTTATTTTTCCAAAAGATAAATCCAATATTAACTTTTTGTAAGAGTCTCTCTTTATCAGAATTAGAAATATCAATATTGATTCTCAATATATCATCTTCCATCTTCGTATCAATGATTTTAATACCAACATTCTTTGGAGCCGACAATAGACTGTCAATCTTTTCCCGTATTATTCGGCTACAATAATTAATAGTGTTCGGAATGGATTCGATAGCATTAAACATTTTGAAAAAAATTAAAAACTTAATTTTATACAAAAAAAATCTTCTGTCAAGCTAATCGGTAAACCCAAAACCGCCCATAGACGAAGCAAATTTCGCACCCCATGGGATTTTGACAAATAAGCCTCAAGCCCGCTCACGATTATTTCTTTATCTTTACTTTTACTTTCTTGCCGTCTTTTCCGGAAACTTCTTTTTTTGGAACAGTGATTGTGAGTACGCCATTTTCGCATTTGGCTTCAATTTTTTCAGCTTGCACCGCGGCTGGCAGAGGAATCACGCGAGAAAAAGACCCGCGCTGGATTTGCTTCGAATAATAATTTTTCTTTTTAACTTCGTGCTCCTCCTCCCGCGAGCCGCTCACGCTGAGATGATTATCTTCAATGTGGATGTCCAGCTTCTCGGGATCGATTCCGGGAATTTGCATTTTGGCAATTACATTTTTTCCCTCCTCAAAAATATCCACCGCCAAATCCCAGCTTGCGCGACCGCGCCGCCACGGGAATGTGAGAAAATCATCTTCAAAAAAACGGTCTAGACCGCGAAAAGGTTCGAAACGAATGATGTCAGTCATTTTTTATTCACCTCCTTTCTTTTTAAGTTTTCGATTGCAGATAAATTTTAGCTGCCGGAAAAAGAATTGCAAGAACTATGCCGTCGGTATTTTTCGATTAAACTGAAACTTTTAAATTAACTTTGTATTTCGCTAGATTTTATTTTCAAGTGGTGCAATTGATACTTGAATTTTCCATACTAACCAAACAATCCTCCGCTAAAATATTTTCCTGCTAAAATTGCGCGGAAATGGCAAAAGATTATTACAAAATTCTCGGCATCGAACGTGGCGCGAGCGAAGCGGAAATCAAAAAAGCTTTTCGCTCTGCCGCGCGGAAATACCATCCCGATCAGGCAAAGGGCGACAAAAAAGAAGCGGAGCAAAAATTCAAAGAAAGTTCGGAAGCCTACGAGGTGCTCGGCGACAAACAAAAACGAGCGAATTACGATCGGTTCGGTTCGGCAGAAGCAGGATTCGGCGGAAAGGGCGCCGGCTTCGGCGGAGGAGGGTTTGACTTCTCAGGAGTGAAATTTGATTTCGGCGGAGGCGGAGAAAGCGGATTCGGAGATATTTTCGAAACTTTTTTCGGCGGCAACGGAAGGGGCGGCAAAACGCGCGGCCCGATGCGCGGCGCGGATATTGAAGCGCGCGTGCGCGTGAAATTTGAAGACGCGATTTTTGGAACGACGGCTGAATTCAAACTCGATCGGCTCGTGAAATGCGAGCGCTGCCGCGGCAACGGGGCAGAGCCCGGATCGAAAATTTCAGACTGCCGAAAATGCAACGGCACCGGCGAAATCTCGACCACCCGCCAAACAATTTTCGGAACGATGCAACACTCCACCGTCTGTCCAGACTGCGGCGGCGAGGGCAAAACTTTTGAAAAAAAATGCGGCAGCTGCCATGGCACCGGTCGCGCGCGGAAGAGCGAGAAAATCAAAGTGAAAATTCCCGCGGGCGTGGAGAGCGGAGCGGTGATTCGGCTGGCGGGGCAGGGCGAAGCGGGAGCGAAAGGCGGACAGAGCGGAGATCTTTTCATCCATATGATGATCGAACCTTCCCGCGAATTCGAGCGGCGCGGCGCGGATATTTTTTCCACGCAAAAAATCAGTTTCATCCAAGCTGCCCTCGGAGATGAGATTGCGGTGAAAACCGTACACGGAAATGTGAAGTTGAATATTCCAGCAGGCACGCAGTCGCACACGAATTTCAAAATCAAAAATTACGGATCGCCGAAATTACATTCGAGCGAAAAAGGAGATCATCTCGTGAAAATTTTGGTGGAAATCCCAAAAAAGCTCTCGCGAAAAGAGAAAGAACTTCTCGAGGCTTTGGCGAAAGAAGGCGGTCTGAAAATAAAGAAGGGTGGGATTTTTGGGTAAAAAATCCAAACACAAGAAAGAGCCGCCGAGAATGAGATTATGCAAAATGAATTGCGATTCTTCCCGACGGTTTAGCCGCCACTTAAGTTAAAGAAAAAGAAAATGTATGCTCCCTGTATGATGTTTATTGCTATTAGAAGTAGATTTACTGCTAGTAGCAACCCTAGAGTCTCCGCCCGGCGGGCGGAGGATTCTAAGTCTTCAACCCTCTCTTCAAGGGTCTTTTTTTTATTTTTTTCATTTTTTTCTCCTTTGTTGAGGCGGCTTCAGAAATCTGAAAACCGCCGATTAAAAATTAATGACTGTTTTCAAAAATTTCTGAAAGACCTCAACAAGTTCCGTAATTTCAAAGAGCGAATTAACTTTAAAAAGAGATAACTCTAACTCTCTCTCGTTTGTCAAGCCCCGATTTAGACTTTTTGTAAACTTTTTTGAGCTTCTACTGCACTTCTCAACTCTCCGTCTCTACCTCACTTCTTCAATTTTCTAAACTCCTGCTTCGCCTCAATCAAATCTCCGTCTCTGCTTCCCTTCTTCAATTTTTCAAACTCCTGCTTCGCCATCCCTCTTTTCCGAAAGAGGGAAAAGGGCGTTATCGCGAATTTTTGAAAAGAAATTTAAAAATCCAATTTCAACCTTCCACTATCCACCATCCAGTCGGATTGCCTTGATTTTTTCTTTTACATCCGTGCTGAATTTTTCAGCAGGCATTAATTAGTGGCAGGCGGAAAATCATAGTCAATCCGTCAATCAGCCTGCCCTCCGAAGCTTGGAGTGAAGCGAAGCGGAACGGAAAGCGAAGGATGGGTGCAATCAGTGGTTCAGACAATAAGAATTTCAGCAGGCGGGTGTTAGCAAATCTCCAAAGTCCAACAGAATTTGTAAAATTGTTTAAGCCATTTTTTAAGATTTCCAAAACTAATATTTTCGCTTCACGAAGCCAGATTAAAGTTTTTGGGAGAAAATGCTTGCTTTTCTTTTTTGGAAATGCTAAACTTTCACCGTTTTAATAATTAACAAAAATTTATGAACGACAAATTAGATAGCTGGCTAAATAAAAATGTGGGTGATGAAGTGAAGCCAAAACAACAAACTCCTCCCCGCCAAAATTTAGCTAATAAAACAAGTCAAATTAAAAAGACATTTCCTCCTCGCAAAAAATTCCACAAAGGGAAAACTGGATTCCAAAAAAATCTGCCACCGAAACGCGCGGAAAATTTCGATGAAAAAGTGCGCGTCGTCCCGCTCGGCGGACAGGAAGAAGTGGGGAGAAATATGAGCGCGATTTTTTACAAAGAAGATATTGTGATCATCGACTGCGGACTGCAATTCCCCGAGATGGACATGTTTGGTGTCGATTATGTGATTCCGGATGTGAAATTTCTCGAAGATAAAACGCATCGGCTGCGCGGAATAATTTTGACGCACGGGCATCTCGACCACATCGGCGCGCTGCAACATATCTTGCCGAAATTGAAATTCCCACCGCTTTTCGGCACACCACTCACACTCGGTCTTGTCAAAAAACGGCTCGATGAATTCGGTCTCACCTCGAAAGTTAAATTCCACGAAATCAAAAATCCGGCGACGGAACGAATTCAGCTCGGTCGGCACTTCGAGGCGGAATTTTTTCGAGTGAACCATTCGATTCCCGACGGAGTAGGTATTTGTCTCAAAACTCCGGTCGGCAACATCGTCCACACCGGCGATTTCAAATTTGATTTCACGCCTGCTGATGGATTGAAATGCGACTTCGGCAAAATCGCAGAGATTGGTCGTCGAGGCGTGTTGCTTGCGTTCGCGGATTCTACGAATGCGGAAAGACCGGGCTACACTATTTCCGAAAAAGTAATAAACGAAAATCTCGCGAAGACAATTTTGGAGGCGAAGGGGCGGATAATTTTGGCGACTTTTTCAAGTTTGATCGGCAGAATCCAAAACATCGTAAATGCGGCAAACCGCAGCGGACGCAAGGTTTTCGCGAGCGGAAGATCAATGATTGTGAATCTCGAAATGGCGGAAAAGTTGGGGTATTTGAAGGCCCCGCAGGGACTCATTCGTCCGCTGAAAAAAGGAGTGAAATTGAACGAGATGCCGCCGAACAAAGTTTTGATTCTCTGCACCGGAAGCCAGGGCGAGGAACTTTCCGCGCTCACGCGGATTTCGCTCGGCGAGCATCAGACGATTCGAATTCGCGAGGGCGACACTATCATTTTTTCCTCAACGCCAATCATTGGGAATGAGCGAGCCGTGGTGAGCGTGACGAATAATTTGCTCCGTCTCGGCGCGCGGGTAATCACGAATAAAAATCTCGATGTCCACACCTCCGGTCATGCAAGTCAGGAAGATTTGAAACTAATGCACGCGCTGCTAAAACCAAAATTTCTCGTGCCGGTTCACGGCGAACTTCACATGCGCTGCGCGCACCGCGATCTTGCAAAAGCGGTGGGGATGGACGAGAGCAATATTTTGCTACTCGACAACGGCGACATTCTCGAACTCGCACCGAATGCAATTGTGCGGAAATCGAAATCAAAAGTGCGCGTGAATAATATTTTGATCGACGGTCTCGGCGTGGGCGACATCGGAACTTCGGTCCTCCGCGAGCGGCAAATCATGAGCGAAAACGGAATTGTCGCGATTGTTTTCAAGGCCTATAAACAGAGCGGCAAACTTGTCGGCGCACCAGATATTATTTCAAGAGGTTTCGTTTATATGAAAGAGTCCAGTGCCATCGTGGAAGAAACGAAGAAAGTGGCGATGAAAGCTTACGAAGAGGTCGGACGGAAAGATTACAAAGAAGTGCGCAAAGAAGTAGCGCGCGCGGTCGCGAAATTCATTCGACAAAGAATCGACCGCGAACCGCTGATTTTGCCTTATACGATTGAGATTTAAATTAATAATTTTTCAAAACCTCCAAAATATTTTCTGACAAAATGTCAAACTCCTTTTTGGACATTTTCAAATTACTAATCGTACCTTCGTCCCTTTTTGGCAAATCTGACTCCTGTAAATCGAACATCGCACAAACTTTATCTTGGGCTACCGAAGCAATCTTTCCATAATTTTTAATATTTCCAAGCTGTTCAACAGTTTGCGTCACCAATCCGTTTCTACAGTGTTTCTCAGAAAGAAACACCTTTACTTTTTCTTTTATTTTTTCCATCCAGTCTCGATGAATTTTTATTGGCTGAGTGTATTGTCGATAAGAGTTAATAATATACCCTGCGAATAAGCCCTCACCCGAAAGAACATGCGAAGACGAAATCTTTTCATCTCTCCTCGCCGTCGACTTTCCAGTATCTCTCCATGTTTCTTTCCAACTTGAAAAAACCTTACCGAGATTTTCTATGCCTTGAACGCTAAAAACATCGGGTGTGGCAGGAACCACAAAAAAATCCGCGCCTAACAAAGTAATTCTGTTCAGCGGACCCAAACTTGGAGAAGTATCAATAATAATTATATCGAGCTCTTCTTCAAAACTCTTTTTAGTCAAAAATCTGTCAATTGCGCTCGTAATCAAAAACCCTCGCGGATTACCAGCCGCCGCGCTCCCCAACGCTCCAGGTATCTCTTCTTCAAAGAGAACCAAATCCATATCGCCCGGGACAATAAAAAGATTCTCTCGGATCGATTGAGGTTTTATTTCCAAATCTATTCCTGTCTCACCTTCAGTAAATCCTCGTACTACATCGTAAATAGTCTTCTTTTCTTTTGAAAATAAATTTTCTTCAAAAAAACCAATCCCCAACGCATGAAGTGTTAGATTACATTGCGGGTCAAGATCAACCATCAATGTTTTGTAACCCTTGTCCGCAAAAGAACAGGCAATATGATAAGCAATCGTTGTTTTACCTACGCCTCCTTTGTTGTTGCAAAAAACGAGCTTTTTGGTTCTGGAAAACTTCACGGCACAATTTTAGCAAAATATTTTTATATTTCCTCTCTCTGTGAACCCATTCAAAACCCCATCACCTCGCGAATCACATCCAGCCCGAATCCCCGCCTCGCGAGGAAAGCGGAAAGTTTTTGCCGCTCTTTGAATTCCTCCGGAATTTTCGTTCCTTTTAATTTCTTCGCCAAAGTGTCACGGCAGCGGGTGAGCTCATCAATCTCAGTCGGCAAATTTAGTTCGATCAACTCGTCCGCAATCCCCCGTTTTTTTAATTCGAGGGAAATTCGTCGCGCACCCCAATCGGCGTGCGAGCGGACAAAACCTTCGGCGAAATTCTCGTCCGACTGCAATTTGAATTTCGTGAGCTTCGTAAAAACTTTTTTGAAAACTGTCTCGTTCGGCAAATATTTTTTCTCGAATTTTTCGAGCAACTCCGCTCGCGAATAATTGCGCCGCGCGAGCAACCAGCACGCGTATTGAAAAACCTGCCGCTCGTCCGCGATTTTCGGTCGACGACCCCGAGAGTTGGCGAATTTTTTCAAATTAATTTTTGAGTCAAATTAAAGTTTTTGATTTTTCAACCCTCGGGGTCGAGGATGAATTTATTTTAACTTTTTCAAAGCCTCCTCCGCCGCCTTTTGTTCCGCTGCCTGTTTGCTCGCTCCTTGTCCGCGACCAAGTAAATCTTTTCCTGCAAACGCTCCCATTTCAAAAATTTTTGCGTGATCCGGACCTTCCGCTTTCAAAACTTTGTATTCAGGAGTGATCGCAAGTTTTTCTTGAGCCAATTCTTGAAACTCTGATTTCGCGTCAAACTGCCCGCCCTCCGCAATAATTTTGGGAAGTTTGGAGAGAAGAAATTTCTCGACAATTTTTTTCGCTTTTTCGAAACCCCCATCGAGATAAACGGCGCCGAGCACCGCTTCAAAAACATTCGCAAGCAAGTACGGTTTCTCCGCCCCGCCCGATCGGGCTTCTCCTTTCGATAATTTCAGATGTTTGCCAAA
>JAHISY010000031.1 GCA_018817365.1 Patescibacteria group bacterium
CGTGCTGCTGCTCTCTTTTTTATTTTTGCGAGAAACTCTCACCCTCCCCCAAATCTTCGGTATCGCGCTGATTTTCGGAGGGATTTTATTGGCGGTGAGATAATCTTGAACCTGCCGTTAATTACAATCCTTTTCAATCATCACCCCTTTGTTTATTTCTGTACAAGCTAATCAGGGTAATCATTTAATTCGATAAATCACGGTTCAGACAAACCGCTAGCTTTCGAGAGCAGTTTTTGGGAAACTGAAACCGTGCCAAAAAAACCCTTTCGAAAAAACGCTTCCGTCATCCTTCGTAAAAATGGAAAATTCCTCCTCGTGAAAAAACCGCGCAATCATCATGCCTGGCAATTTCCGCAGGGAGGAGTGGAAGCGAGTGAAACCTTCGAGGAAGCGGCGCGGCGAGAATTCGCGGAGGAGCTCGGAACGCGGAAAATTAAAATTTTACGAGAAGCGGGAGTGTATTCTTACGAGTGGGCAGCGGAAGAAAAAGTGAGCGAGGAGTTGAAAAAATTCCGCGGGCAGGAAGTGCGCCTTTTCCTCGCGGAGTTTCTCGGAAAGGATGCCGACATCGAACTCGACCAAAACGAACTCACAGAGTGGCGGTGGGTGGACGCGGCGGAATTGAAGGAATTGATCGAATCGCCTGAATATCTCAAAAAAATTTTAGAAATTCTCAATGCAACAGATTAATTTAATTTCCGTTTGCGTAAAAAAAATCTCGCGCGGTATTGCCGCGCTCGAAACTCTTGACCGTAAATTCAAATTTACTCTCCCGCTCAAGCTGCTTTCCAAAAATTTAAAAATTGGGGAACGGTTGGGTTTGAAAATTTCGAATGCAACGAATGCGGAGGATGCCCGTGATGAATCCGCGCGAAAACTGCTCGAAGAAATTATCAATTAAAATAGCGAAGTGAAACTACTCTCGCTACGCGCGCAAAACTTTCGCAACCTCACCAACCTCGAGCTTAGTTTTGATAAGCCGGTGAGCGCTTTCGTGGGAAACAACGCGCAAGGCAAAACCAACATCCTCGAAGCCATCACTCTCCTCGCTTTCGGAAAATCATTGCGAAGCAATTCGGAAAAAAGTTTGCGGAAAATCGGAACCGATTTTTTTCGTGTCGAGGGAGCGGCGCGGGATGAGAGCGGTGAGAATTTGAAAATCGAAATCGCGGCGGCGGAAGCAAAAACTTTCAAACTGAATGGCAAGCATACCACTGCCAGCCGCCTCGTCGGAAATTTCCCAGTCGTGAGTTTTGCTCCGGAAGATTTGAATTTGCTGCTGCTCTCGCCGAATTTGCGGCGGCGGTATCTCGATATTTTGCTCTCGCAAACTTCGCGGAAATATTTACTTGCGCTGAACTCATACTCGAAAGCGCTCAAAAACCGGAACGCGCTGCTCGCGCGAATCGGAGAAAATTTGGCAAAAGAAGATGAACTCGAATTTTGGGATGTAGAACTGGCGCGGCACGGAAGTTTGATCGGAAAACTGCGAGCGGGGTTTTTGGAATTTGCGGAGCAGCCGCTTATGAATAACTTTCAGAAAATTTCGAACGAGGGAAAAATTTTGAGCGCGCGGATTGCGAACTTTCGCGGAGAAGAAATTTCGGAAGAAAAATACCTCGCGAATCTCGCGAAGATGCGCGCGCAGGATTTGCGTTTCGCGAATACGAATTACGGAATCCACCGCGCGGACTTAATTTTCAAACTCGAAGATGAACCGCTCGCGGAGAATGGCAGCCGCGGCGAGATCCGCTCAACAATTCTGGCATTGAAATTCGTGGAATTGGAATTTTTAAAAAATAAGCTCGAAGAAAAACCCGTTTTGCTGCTTGATGATGTTTTCAGTGAATTGGATGCCTCGCGGCAAAAAAGTTTGATGCAACTGATTCTCAACCATCAAATCTTCATCACAACCACGAAAATCGCGCATCTTGATCTGATTGCGGAGAAAGAAGTGTGGGAAGTAAAAAACGGGAGCGTGAAGAAAATTTGATGGCGGAGCCAACCGTAGCTCAAACGAAGCGAAAGTGAAGGTTGGTGGGCAGGGAAGGATTTGAACCTTCGAAGGCAGAGCCAACAGATTTACAGTCTGTCCCCTTTGACCACTCGGGAACCTGCCCATGATTTCAAGTTGATGATCTGCCGTCCGAAGAATGGAGCCACCTGTCGGACTCGAACCGACGACCCACCGCTTACAAGGCGGTTGCTCTACCAGCTGAGCTAAGGTGGCAGTTGAGAGATTTTAGCAAAGTTTTTTTATTAAATGGCGGAGAGGGAGGGATTCGAACCCTCGATTCCGTTTGCACGGAATACTCGATTTCGAGTCGAGCGCCTTCAACCAACTCGAGCCACCTCTCCGTAGAGCGGAATTTTACAACAAAAGCATCGTATCCCCGAAACTAAAAAAGCGGTAATTTTCTTTTTTCGCGATTTCGTAAAGTTCGAGAATTTTTTCACGCCCGACAAACGCGGCAACAAGCATAATCAAAGTAGATTTCGGGAGATGAAAATTCGTGAGCATCGCATCAATGAATTTAAATTTGCAGCCGGGAAAAATGAAAATATCCGTCTCGCCGGTTTTGGCGTGAAGCTTCCCATGCGCATCGGCGCAACTTTCGAGCACCCGACAACTCGTCGAACCCACAGCAATAATCCGCCTGTCTTCTTTTTTGTAGGAATTTAATCGTTTCGCAACTTTTTCAGACAAAGTAAAGAATTCTGAATGCATGTTGTGATCCTCAATTTTCTCCGCCTTCACCGGAGCGAAAGTTCCGAGTCCGACATGCAGAGTAATTTTCTCGACTTGAACGCCCCGTCGTTTTAATTTTTTGAAAATGCGGGGAGTGAAATGCAGCCCCGCTGTCGGCGCGGCGACCGAGCCGGATTTTTTGGCGTAAATAGTTTGATACTGCGGAACCTTTTTGGCGGGGGAATGGATGTAAGGCGGCAGCGGCGTCGCTCCGAATTTTTCCAAATCTTTGGTGAAGTTTTTAGAATGAAAGCGAATCACCCGCTCCCCATTTTCAAGAATTTCTAAGACATCTCCGGTGAAACTTTCAGCAATTTCAAAAGTCGAGCCAATTTGAAAGTATTTTCCTCCCCTAACTAAACACTCCCAAACATTTTTCTCCCCTCTTTTGTAAAGAGGGGTCGGGGGAGATTTTATTTCTTTCGCTAAAAAAACTTCTCTACCTTCTCGCGTTTCTAGCCTCGCCGGAATCACTTTCGATTCATTCAAAACCAAAACATCGCCCGGCTGAAGCAGATTGGGCAAGTCGGAAAATTTCCGATGTTCAACCCTCAGGGTTGATTTAGAATAAACCAGCAGCTTCGAAGAGTCGCGCGGACTCGCGGGACGCTGCGCGATGAATTTTTTCAGAAGATGATAATCGAAAGTAGCGGTTTTCATTTGGAGGATTTTAACGCAATTAAAAAGCACAAAATGTGCTTTTTGATGGTGGGCCCTCCTGGACTTGAACCAGGGACCAACAGATTATGAGTCCGCTGCTCTAACCAACTGAGCTAAGGGCCCGAGATGAGGAAATTTTAACACGCAAAAGGAAGCAAATTGACTTCTTTCTAATAACAATATGATCCATTGGAAATTAATTATTTTTTCCGCACCCTCGTCTTCCCTTCACTTTTCAACGCCACGAAAGAATCAATCTGATCCCGCAAATCCGCGGCTTTTTCGAATTCCAAATTTTGCGAAGCCATGTCCATTTCCACTTCCAGCTCGGCGATAATTTTGTCGAGCGCTTCTGTCGGCACCTTCGACGGATCAATCTTCTTCAGACCGAAATCGTGTTTCTCCCCCGCAATATCCATCACCGCTTTTTCAATTGTCTTCGGAGTGATGCCGTGTTTTTTGTTGAACGCCGCCTGAATTTTGCGCCGCCGCTTCGTCTCGTCCAGCGCGCCCTGCATCGATTTTGTAATTCGATCGGCGAACATGATGACGTGCCCGTTCACATTCCGCGCGCAGCGACCGATTGTTTGGATTAGCGAACGAGTCGAACGCAGGAAGCCCTCTTTGTCCGCATCGAGAATGAGAATCGTGGAAACTTCGGGTAAATCGAGTCCTTCGCGCAGCAGGTTGATGCCGACAAGCACATCGAATTTGCCGAGCCGCAGATCACGGAGGATTTCAATCCGTTCCATCGTATCCACATCGGAATGCAGGTAGCGCACGCGAATTCCATTTTCGGTGAGAAATTCGGCGAGTGATTCGGAAGATTTTTTCGTGAGCGTCGTGATGAGCACCCGCTCCTTCCGCGCAATCGTTTTTTCAATTTCAGAAAAAACAACATCCATTTGATTTTTGCTTGGCAAAACTTCAATCGGCGGATCGAGCAGCCCTGTCGGTCGGACGATCATCTCAGCAATATTTTTGCCGGATCTTGTTAATTCGAAATCAGCGGGAGTGGCAGAAATGTAAACCGTCGGTCCCATCCGCGTTTCGAATTCAGAGAAAGCAAGCGGTCTGTTGTCGAGCGCGGAAGGCAGGCGGAAACCGTGTTCGATGAGAGTTCGCTTGCGGGAAAGGTTGCCGGCGTGCATCCCCCCGATCTGCGGAACAGTGACGTGCGACTCATCGATGAAGAGGAGGTAGTCTTTCGGAAAATAATCGAGCAACGTCGAGGGCGGTTCGCCGGAATTTTTGCCTGATAAATAGCGCGTGTAATTCTCGATGCCCGAGACATAACCCACTTCCAGCATCATTTCGATATCGTATTCGGTTTTGGTTTTCAATCTTTCCGCCTCAATATTTTTTCCAAGTTGTTTCAACTCATCCAACCTTTGTTTCAAATCCACTTTGATTTGGGCAACCGCGCGCTCAATTTTTTCGGGCGTAGTCACATCATGTTTCGCGGGGAAAACGGTAATCTCCTTCATTTCTTCGAGAATTTCTCCGGTGAAGTGATCAGCGCGCGTAATCCGTTCAATTTCGTCGCCAAAAAAATCGAGACGAATAACTTCCATGTCGGCATCCGGCGGATAAATTTCGACAACATCTCCGAGCACATTGAATTGCCCGCGCTTGAAATCAAGCTGCGCGCGCGTGAATTGCAGATCGACCAGCCGCCGAAGAAGAGCATCGCGCTGAATCCGCTCGCCGAGTTCGATTTGAAATTTGAGAGCCTCGTAAGATTTGACATCGCCGAGACCGTAAATGCATGAAACCGACGCAACCACCACGACATCTTTTCGCGTAAGCAAAGATTGCGTGGCAGCGTGGCGGAACTTCGCAATCTCTTCGTTGATCGAGGCATCTTTTTCAATGTAGGTGTCAGTCGCCGGCATGTAGGCCTCCGGCTGGTAATAATCGTAGTAGCTCACGAAATAGTGAACTGCGTTCTCAGGGAAGAACTCGCGAAATTCACTGCAAAGCTGCGCCGCGAGAGTTTTGTTTTGAGAAATGACGAGAGCGGGTTTTTGAAGCTGCTGAATCACATTCGCGATTGCGAAAGTCTTGCCGCTGCCGGTCACGCCGAGCAGAGTTTGATCGCGAATGTCTTTTTTTAAGTTCGCGGAAAGTTTTTCAATCGCTTTCGGCTGATCTCCGGCAGGTTTGAATTTCGAGACGAGTTTGAATTTGGTCATGCGCAGAAATTAATTTCTAGATTTTCTTTGTCTTTTTCCCAATTATCCGGATTCAAAAAAATATAATTTCTAATTCGATTTAATTCTTCCTCGTCACGAATAACGCGATCGTGAAAACGGGGTTGCCACAGACAATCTAAGGCAGGTTGGATCTCATGAACTCGTTTTGTGACCGCCGACTTGAATGACCGAATAATCACGGATAGTGAATTGGGTTTGGGTGAAATTTTTGAAAATTTATTTTTAATCGTAGAGACGTTGCGCGCAACGTCTCTACTACGCGCATCGGTAATATCTCTGCTGCTACTGCATGCACCAATAATTAACTGTTGTGATCGTGCATTGCAATGCGTCTCTACGCGCTGCATCTCTATTGTGCGCGTCTCTACGCGCTGCATCTCTGCAACACCAGTATTTTTCACAATACCTGCATTTCTTTTTCGAAAATTATTAATAATCAAAATCCCATGAATATGATTCGGCATCGTCACCCAAACATCCAACTCCACATTCCCGCGAATTTCTTCAGCCTCTCGCCATTCCTCATCCACAATTTTTCCAATACCGCTTAGCGCCATCTTTTTATTCACCACCTCGCCAAAAAATTCTTCATGATCCTTCGTGTAAACCGTCACGAAATAATATCCATCTGCAGCATAATCCCAGCCTTTTAGCCGTGCAGATGGAATGCGATATTTGTCGCGAAATAATTCTGTCACGCAAAAATTAGATTCTCTTGATTTTAGCACGCAACGCAGAGACGTTGCGCGCAACGTCTTATTACTCAATCCATCTCTCCTCAGTTCACCCGTTCCACATATTCCAACGTTTCCGTATTCACCCGAATTTTCTCGCCCTCGCTGATAAAAAGCGGAACGGCAACGGTAATCCCACAATCGAGAGTCGCGGGTTTCGTGCCGCCGGAAGCTGTGTCGCCGCGAACCCCCGGCATCGTCTCGACAACAGCAAACTCCATTTTAATCGGCAGATTTACATTGATTGGAATGCCGTCGAAATACATCAAATCGTATTCCTCACCGTCTTGTAGAAATTTTCCCGCTTCACCAACCGCTTCCGCAGACAGCGAAAATTGCTCAAAATCCTCCGCGTTCATGAAATTGAAGCCTTCGGAATCTTTGTAGAGAAATTGCGCCTTCTTCATCAAAATTTCAGCCGGCTGGATTTTGTCCGCGCCTTGAAAGGTTTTTGGAATCACCTTCCCGTTTCGCAAATTTTTCAGCTTCACCGCCATCACGCCGCCCTGCCGCCCGGTTTTGCTGAATTGATTCCAAACGACGCGAAAAGGCTCGTCGTCGATTGAAACATTTGTGCCGACTTTTAAGTCAGTAATCTCGTACATTTTTGAGAAATTATGAATTTTAAAGATTCTAACATATAAAAATTGCAAGTTTTTGGATTTTTCGTCAACACTAGTTTTTGGCTTTTAAAAGCCGTTCTGCTCTTGAAACCTTCAAAGCCTAAAACTCTTTTTGACAAAGAGCCTCGAAAATCTTAAATTTCACATTGTGTTGAACTAATTTTTTGTTCAAAACTTCTCGGCTTCAAATCTTTTTTTATTCTTTCTTTTGTCCTCCGCCGAAGCTTACCTTCAATAAAACTTATCCCCGAAAAATCAAGAAGCCGAAGCGGAAACAACTTTTTAACCCCTTCAAAATGAATACCGAAGTCATCAGCAACCTCATTGAAAACATCCGCGGGTCTTTTGGAGATCTTTGGCTTGGCATCATCGACATCCTGCCGCGGATTGTCGAGGGAATTGTCATCCTCATCGTCGGCTGGATTGTCGCCAAAGTTATTTCCCGACTCGTGGGAAAAATCGTGGAAGTAATTCGCCTCGAACGAATACTCGCTACCGCCGGCGTGAAAGATTTTTTTCAAAAAGCCGGCGTCAAATTGAGCGTCGAAGGCATTTTTGAGGAAATCGTGAAGTGGTTCATCCTCATCGCTTTCTTCATCTCGGCGGCAAACGCTTTCGGGCTGCCGCAAGTAAATAGCTTTTTGCAAGATGTTTTGAATTACATTCCGAATGTAATCATCGCGAGCGTGATCACGATCGTAGGTATTTTGATTGCAAATTTCTTCGCCGACCTCGCCCACAGCACTACGAAAGCAACCAAAACCGGCTCTCCACAAATCGTGGCTTCTATCACCCGTTACGCGGTGATTATCTTCACCGTTTTTGCCGCACTCGTGCAGCTCGGAATCGGAAAAACTTTACTCGATTCATTTTTCAATAATCTCGGTCTCGCCCTCGCCGCCGCGTTTGGCTTAGCTTTCGGTCTCGGCGGGAAGGAAGCCGCTGCAGATGTGATCAAGCGAATTAAAAAAGATGTCTCTTTAGATAAAAAATAATTTTATTTCTGTGCACTCAAAAAGCCTCTCTCGCGAGGGGCTTTTTTATTATAAATATTTGCGATTTTTGAGTTCGTCGGGTAAATGTTGCTGCTCGGTCGCCGTCGGATCGTCGTGGAAATATTTGTAATCTTTCCCATAATCCAGTTCTCGCATCAATTTCGTCGGTGCGTTGCGCAGATGCAGCGGTACCGGCAAATTGCCAAACTTTTGGATGTCAACGCGAATTTTTTTGAGCGCGGAATAAACTGAATTCGACTTGGGAGCTTGCGCGCAATAAACCACCGCCTGCCCGAGCGCAGTGTCCGCCTCCGGCATCCCGATGAATTCTGTCGCCTGCTTTGCCGCCAGCGCAATTTGAAGAGCTTGCGGATCCGCCAGCCCCACATCTTCAGAAGCAAATCGCACCACTCTCCTCGCGATGTAGAGCGGATCATCCCCGCCGGCTAGCATCCGCGCCAACCAGTAAAGCGCGGCATCCGCATCGCCGTCACGCATTGATTTGTGCAGCGCGGAAATAATGTTGAAATGCTCCTCCCCGTTTTTATCGTAAATCAGCGCGACTCCCCGCACCAGTTTTTTAACAAATTTTTCATTAATTTTTTCCGAGCGCTCAACTGAAAACGCGGCTCGTTCGAGGATGTTGAAAAGAATCCGCGCGTCCCCGTTTGCAAATTCGCAAATTTTTTCGAGAGCGGCAGGATCGACTTTCAGTTTGAATTTCCCCAAACCTCTCTCGGAATCAGATAGCGCGCGGCGCGCAAGAATTTTCAAATCGTCCTTTTTGAGCGAATTCAAAACATAAACCTGGCTGCGCGAAAGAATCGCCGAATTTAGTTCGAAGCTCGGATTTTCAGTGGTAGCTCCGATGAGCGTGATGATTCCTTTTTCCAAATATGGCAAGAGCTGATCCTGTTGCGCTTTATTGAGCCGGTGAATCTCGTCGATAAAAAGAATCGTGCGAATTCCGTGAAGTTTCCTCCGCTGTAAAATTTCTTGTGCTGTTTTGCGAAATTCCGCGACAGCAAAACTAATCGCGGAAAACAGCTGAAAGTGAGAATTTGTTTTTCGGGAAATGATTTTTGCCAGCGTGGTTTTGCCGCTCCCCGGCGGTCCCCAAAAAATAATCGAGGCAATCGAATCGCTCTCAATTTGTTTGCGAAGCGGCGCGTCACTCCCCGCCACTTCTTCTTGCCCGACAAATTCTGAGAATGTCCGCGGTCGCATCCTGTCCGCAAGTGGCGCAGAATTTTGAAGTTCTTCGCGAAATTTTTTTTCGAATAAATCGGGAGTGGTGGAATTTTGCCTTTGCATCGGACAAATTTTAGCGCGATATACGCCTTCGCTTTAATAATTTCTAAACAATCAAAACACCTCTACTTCAACACCATCATTTTTTTATAAACATTTAATCTCAAGCTACGGTGCATTATACGCAGATTATTTAAACAATTGAGTATAAAATCCTCGCGTGAAAAAGCATTTTGAACCTATTTTCGATTTTGAGAAACTTTCGGAAAAAGAGGGCGCCAAAACTCTAGCCAAAAATCGTATCGCGCTCACTCTCACGGAAGCGCGGCATTTTCAGCAAGAAATGGAACGACCACTCACACTCACGGAACTCACAATTTTGGGAATTCAGGGGAGCGAACATTGCAGCTACCGCTCGACGAGAATGCATTTAAAAAAGCTGCCGACATGCGGGAAAAATGTGATTCTCGGACCGGGCGAAGATGCGGGAATTGTGGAGCTTGCCCGCGAGCGGAATAAAAGATGGGGTCTCGTAATCGGTCACGAGAGCCACAACCATCCGAGCCAAATCGTACCTTTTGAAGGAGCGGCGACGGGCGTCGGCGGAATCGTACGCGACATACTTTGCATGGGCGCGCGCGTGATCGGCTGTCTCGACTGTTTGCGATTCGGCAGAATCGGAAAACACCTCACGCGCTGGCTCACTCGTGAAGTCGTCGAGGGAATCGCGGGTTATGGAAATCCGCTCGGCGTGCCGAATCTCGGCGGAGATATTGAATTCGATGCGAGCTTCGACTCGAATTGCCTCGTGAATGTGATAGCCATCGGTGTATTGCGGGAAGATGAAATCATTCATTCAATCGCGCCAGCGGAAGCGGAGCGGGAAAATTATGACATCATCATCGTGGGAAAAGCCACCGATCGCAGCGGTTTCGGCGGAGCGAGTTTCGCGAGCGCGGATCTGCGGGAGGAAGATGCGGAGGCGAATAAAGGCGCGGTGCAGGAACCGAATCCTTTCCTCGAACGGCATCTCCTCGCCGCGACTTACGATCTATTTGCGGAATTGAAGCGGCGGAAACTTTTGAACAAAGTGAGCTTCAAAGATATGGGCGCTGGCGGCAATGTTTGCGCGAGCGTGGAACAAATTGATGCGCGGGGATTTGGCGCGGAGATTGATTTGGAAAAAATCCATCTCGGCGAAAAAAATCTCCCGCCCCACATCATCGCCGCCGCGGAAACACAGGAAAGATTTTGCTGGATTTGCCATCCGCAGATTACGAAATTGATCCTGCGAATTTACAATGAGAAGTGGGCGCTGCCGGAAGTTTCAAATGGAGCGGAGGCGCGCGTGGTTGGAAAAGTGAAAAAAGGAAATTATGTTTTGAAATTCCGCGGAACAAAAGTAATCGACGCGCCCGCGAAGCTGCTGACGGAAGGGCTGACTTACCAGCGGAAATTTGTTTCGGTAAAAAAGAGTTTCAAAAAAGAGAATTTTGACTTCACAAAACTTAATGCAAGTATCCACCCTCAGAATTTCTTGGGAGTGCTGCGAAAACTGCTCGCGAGCGAAAATATTTCCTCGCGCAAACCGATTTTCGAGAAATATGACAAGCAAGTGCAGGGACTCACGAAACTCGACGGCGGGAATGGAGCGAGCGCGATTATTCAACCGCTTTTGAACACGGCTGCCCCCGCCGATCTGAAAAAAATCGGGGTGACAATCGGAGTCGGCGGAAGCGGGAGTCTCGGAAAATATTCCGCGAAGCTGCAAGCTGCGCACGCCGTCGCGGAAGCTGTCGCGAACGTGGTTTCAATCGGCGCGACACCGCTCGCACTCACCGACTGTTTGAATTATGGAAACCCCGAGCATGCCGATCAGATGGCTGAATTCGTGGAGGGAATCGCGGGACTGCGGGAAGCCGCGGAGACTTTTGGAATTCCCTTCGTGAGCGGAAATGTGAGTCTTTACAATAACAACGGAGTCGACTCGATTAATCCTTCCGCGCTGGTTTCGTGCGTGGGGAAACTGAAAGACGCGAGCAAATTCATTCCGCAAAAATTCCAGAAAGCTGGAAATTTGCTAATTGTCGTCGGCGAGCGGAGCGAAAGTCTCGGCGGCAGCGAGTTCGAAAGAGCAATCGGAAAAAAATTGGGCAAAGCGTTTTCGTTTGACCTCGCGGAATTTTGGAACGCAGCGCGCTTTATTCTCGCCGCAAAAAAATTCATCGCATCCGCCCGCGACATCCACCGCGGCGGTCTGGCAATCGCGACCGCGGAACAATCTTTCAACAGCAAATTCGGTTTCGAACTCGGAAAAATTTCCATTCCAAAACTTTTTTCTGAAAATCCCGGCTTCCTCCTCGAAGTCGCCCCCGCGGATTTCGGGAAACTTACGAAACTCGCGAAGAAGTTCGGAGCGATATTCGCGAAAACGGGGAAAGTTTCGGGAGAGCGAAAACTCAAAATCGAAAGCTATGAAACGCCGCTTGACCCTTTTGAAAAAATCTGGGAAGAGAGCTTTAGAAGGGTTTTGAAAAGCTGAGGTTTTGCCGGGTTAAGATATGTTTGGTTATAAAAATATTTTGTTTACAAGGAATGTTTAATGGGGGTTTACAATATAAGATAAAAGGGTTTACAATGGACAGTATGAATAACAAAAGCACTAAAATCAAGGATTTTATTTTTGAACAATTACCAGGGCACTCTGCCGATATTGTGTCTTTACTTTCCAAACAATTTGGTTTTTCCCGGCAAAGAGCGCATTGGTATATTACGAAGGAAGTAAAAAATGGAGAAATAATAAAAGCTGGTCGCACTAATTCGACTCGCTATTTTCTATCTGGAGGGAAGCATATTGCATTTACCGAAAAAATAAAACCTGGGCTGGCAGAAGACCAAGTTTGGTCAAAATATGTTAAGCCAATGGTTTTAGCCTGCTCGAATAATGTTTATGAAATTTGCGCTTATGGCTTTACTGAGATTTTTAATAATGCCATCGACCACTCAAAAGGAACCACGATTTTCACAGATATTGAAATTGCTAATAATACTTTAACTATTAGAATCATGGATAATGGAGTTGGAATATTTAAAAAGATCCAGAAGGCGTTAGGCTTAGATTCTGTCAAAGAATCCATTCTCCATCTATCAAAGGGCAAATTCACAACTGACCCATCAAACCATACAGGAGAAGGTATATTCTTCACATCCAGAATGTTCGATAGTTTCTCAATCCTTTCAAGTGATATGTACTACACATTTCAAAATGAGGACTGGTTTCTTTCGCCGGAAAAAAATGAAGATTTTGGGCAAGGCACCCTTATCAAGATGGTTATCTCGCTTGATTCGAAAAAGATACCAAAAGAAGTGTTCGACCAATATGCTGACCAAGAGATTGGATTTGGAAAAACAATCGTAGCAGTCGCGTTAAGCGCAGATCTAAACGACCCTCACGTATCAAGATCGCAAGCAAAACGATTACTAATGGGTCTAGAAAAATTTAAGACAATCGTCTTAGACTTCAAAGGAGTCGTGTCTGTAGGACAAGCTTTCGTAGATGAAGTGTTTCGTGTTTTTAAAAATGAATACCCAAACATCACTATCCATTATATAAATGCAAACGATGAAGTTGAATCCATGATTAAGAGAGGAATTTCAAATAAATAGTTTTCACCCTTAACTCACCCCAACTCCCGCAAACTAATCCTTCTCTTCCCACTCTTCAATTCGCGAAATCTCAACTCCACCCGTTTTTTTGGCAATAACTTTTTCGGCAACCGCTCGCTCCACTCCGTCACCACTGTTTCGCTGCCGGAAAATAATTCCCGTAATCTTTCAATTTTTTCGATTTCCAACGATTCCGCGCGGTACAAATCGAGATGAATCAAATTCCCTTTTTTCGGAATCTCGTGAATGTGTTCGCCAACAAAAGTCGGAGACTTTATTTTTGAGGGAATCCCGAGACCGCGAGCCAGCCCGCGCAGAAAAGTGGTTTTGCCCACGCCTAAATCGCCAAAAAGAAAAACTTTTTTGCCGAGAAATTTACGCGCGAGCCGCTCTCCGAGTCGCTCGGTTTGGATGGATGAAGTTGTTTTGAAGATTGATTTTCTCATCGGAAAATGCTAAAATGGCAAGATTTCAAAATCAATTTTAAAACAAAAATGCAAAACTTTTGGCAGGAGCATAAACACTTCCTGAAAGGGTTGATCGCCACTCTCTTGATCACCGCCGCGGTGGGGATTTTCGGAGAGCAGACGGGAGAATTCATGGCGACAGTTTTGGATTTCGAGAAACCCGAACCTTTCGACGGAACCGCATTGCCAATTCAGGAAGTGCCGGACTGGGCGAATCTCGCGGGAAATGAATACAAGCTTCTCGCGGCGCAGCTGCCACTGGAAAAATTCGTGGAACTGCCGAATTATGATCCGGTTATTTTTGGGACTGCCGTGGCGGATTTGAATTGGAGCGTGAGCCAAGATTTGGCAAACCAACTCGTAACATACGCGGTACCCTACATGGGTTCGTATGAATTAAATAGCCGCGAATACGAGGGCAGCCACCTCGCGGTGGATATTAAAACACCGATTGGCACTCCGGTTCACGCGGTCGCGAACGGGCAAGTGGTGAAAATCGCAGAAGCCTCATCTGGCTTCGGAAAGCATATCGTCATCAAACACCCCGATGCACCAATGCTGAATGAGAATGAAACCGTTACGCTTTATTCTATTTACGCGCATCTTTCGAAAATTTCTGTAACAAAAAATCAAATCGTGAAGCGGGGAGATTTGATCGGAGAATCTGGCAATAGCGGAACATCAACCACTCCGCACCTTCATTTTCAGATTGATAATGAAAATGCGCCGTGGCATCCATGGTGGCCATTCAGCAGCGCGGAAGCATCAGCTGCCGGATTGGGTTTTTTTGACGGGGTTTCCGCAGGACTCGGGCAAGCGGAAGCGATCAAAAATACAATCAATCCGATGTTGTGGGTTCAGCGCTACCTCGCCGCAGATGTGACGGAAATCCCGCCGGAGATGCACGCTGCCGACGCAGAAACTATTGAGCCGGTCACGACAGAAACTATAGCAAGTACTTCCGAAACGGTCACTCCTACCGCTAAACTCGAGGAGGAACCAACCGAAGAAACTGCTGATTCTGAAGATTCAAATGAACCTATCGAAGAGAACCAAGAATCCGCCTTCGTTGAAGCTGCGGCGGACAAGCCAATTGAGTCAATATTTACGGATGTTGATTCAACCCACCTGAATGCGAAAGCGATTAAATATCTAAAAGAAAACGAAATTATCAGCGGCTATCCCGATGGCAGTTTCCAGCCGGATCAAACCGTAAGCCGCGTGGAAGCTTTGAAAATGATCTTGCTCGGTCTCGGAATTGAGCTGCAACCAATGCTCAATCTCGGTTTCCCCGACACGAGCAACCAGCAATGGTATTCGGTTTATGTGGGAACTGCGGTAAATAAAAGTATCGCGAAAGGTTATCCTGACGGGACTTTCGGACCAGGGAATACGGTGAATCGCGCGGAGTATTTGAAAATTTTGCTCGGCAGCGCGCTGATCGCGCCCGACAGCGTGGATGAGAATCCATACGCAGATGTCTCGGCGGATGCGTGGTTCGCACCGTTCGCCGCTTATTCGAAACTGAAAAATATCTTCCCGCTCACAGAGAATTTGTTTGAAGGCGCGAAGGGTGTCACCCGCGCCGAAGTCGCCGAGACGCTTTATCGGCTGATTGTTTTGCGGACAACGAATGCGGCGAGCTACTCTGATGAACTTGAGATTTAGCTGCAACTTAAATTTTCACAAAGCAAAGAAACCCGAGAGCGAAAGCAGAACATTCTTTCGAAGAAGTCCGCAAATCGCTTCGGGTTTCTAGACCGTTCCTTCCTATTAATTATTCGTCGCACATGCGGACGAATAATAGGTTGTAAAGTTTTTTAATTTTTGCGAGATACACCCCGTCATTACGGGGGATAACCTGCATTTCCGTCTCATCAAGATTGAGACGGACAAAATAGAATACTGATTCTAGCTTAGGCTGGCGAAGCTCAACCGCCAACTGTACCTGTTGTGTCCCTTCCGGAATTACTGTCCAGACCACGGGTTCGATTTTTTTAACTTCTTTTGAAATTTCCACGCCATCTTTGGCGTAGAATTCAAAACTTAAAAGGACTTCCTCTTTGTTTTTATTTTCTTGGGGCAGCCCAATCAGCCCCAAGAAAACCACCAACGCGACAAACGCGAGCCACGCAAATACAACTAGCGGGTTTTTCATTTTGTGTCTCCTTTCTAAAAAAATTTAAAAGTTTACGAGGAACGGCCTCGAACTTCGACCGTACTTCCACGATTCCGAGCCACCGCCTTCAGCCAAAGCGGCAATTCGGAACCGTGAAGAAAAGCACAAAAATCCGAGAGATTCCTCGCAAAATCGTGATTTCAAAGAACGAAAATTGAGATTGAGAGAAAATCTTAGAATATATCTCTTTCTTTGTCAAGTCCCAAAAATCTACAATTGCGGAAAAAACGAGCCTTCGCGACCCTCCCGCTGCCGCGTTTTTTGGATTAAAATACATTCCCGTGGCAGGTAAATTTATCGCAATTTACGGAGTCAATAACATCGGCAAAAGCACGCAGACTTCCCTCCTCGTGCAGCGGCTGGTGAATGTCGGTGTGCGCGTGGAATATTTCAAATACCCGCTTTATGATCTCGATCCGACCGGCAAAATGCTGAATGAGATTCTCCGAGGCAAGCAAAAACGAAGCGTGCAGTCGATGATTGAATTTTTTGAAGGAACAAGTGTCCGCCGACCGAACATGAAGCGTAAACCCAGCGTGGTTTTTCGCAAACAGCCCATCGCGCCGAAAGAAATCCGGCAGCGCGTCACCGAGGAAGAATTGCAGATGTGGTATTCGTTGAATCGGTATCAATTCGACCCGCAGATTCGCAAAAAACTCGCGAGCGGAATCTCGATTGTGGCGGAAGATTACACCGGCACGGGACTGGCGTGGGGAGATGCGAAAGGCGCGGATCTCGATTGGCTCGTCGGGGTGAATAAATTTTTGCGGAAACCCGATCTCGAAATTTTGATCAACGGAGAGCGGTTTTTGGCAGGCAAGGAGAAACTCCACCTCCACGAATCAAGCGATCGGCTAATCGGGAAAGCGCGGAAAAGTTTTTTGAAGCTCGCGAAAAAAAATAGATGGCGGATAGTGAACGCGAACCAATCGATTGAAAAGGTGAGCGAAGACATTTGGCAAGTGGTAGAACAGCTCTTCAAAAAAAGCGAGATTTATAAAAGTGGAGACGTTGCGCGCAGTATCTCTACTTTCACCAGCTGGCAGAGTAAATCAACCGGTTCGCCGTAAGTTAACCCCAAATGTCTAGGGAGTTTCGGCTATCGACAATTAGCAAACTTCCATTTTTC
Organism: Patescibacteria group bacterium; assembly: GCA_018817365.1. Lineage (GTDB taxonomy): Bacteria > Patescibacteriota > Gracilibacteria > JAHISY01 > JAHISY01 > JAHISY01. The sequence continues at coordinate 16,673 of JAHISY010000031.1, forward strand.
AAAATCCAATTTCTAAAAAGGTTGGTGTTCCCCGGGGCTTCCTGAAAAAGTTTTGCATTTCCGTTCGCTCCCACCCTAAAATTAAGGTGGTTTATTTTTTAACCTCCTTCCCGATGAATCGCCAAGAACTCATCGAAGCTCTCGCTTCGAGAATAGGTCTCAGCAAACGGCTCGTGACCGAGATGTTGGAAGGTCTCATCGCCACCATCACCGCTGAGCTCAAAAAGGGGAAAAACGTGACGGTGACCGGCTTCGGCACCTTCCGCGTCAGCCATCGCGCTGCCCGCAACGGAGTGAGCCCTCGCAACCCGCAGCAGCGGATTCAAATCCCAGCTCTCAAAGTTCCCGCTTTCCGCGCGGGCAAAACTTTGAAAGATGCGATTCGATAAATCGTTTCACATTTTTGGATAACGGGACATCTGTTTTTTGTTTGCCTAATTTTTTAGAATTTGAATTCCGGGAAGCTCTTGTCCTTCGAGAAATTCGAGCATCGCGCCCCCGCCGGTAGAAATGTGCGTGAATTTTTTCGCGGGGATTTTGAATTTTTTTAGCGCGGCAATCGTATCCCCTCCGCCGAGAATCGTGGTGGCAGAAGTTTCCGCGCAAGCTTGCGCGATTGCTTTCGTACCAGCTTCGAATAGTTTGATTTCGAATAAACCGACCGGTCCATTCCACACCACCATCCCCGCCTTTTTGATGATTTCGGAAAAGCGACGAGCGGTAGTTTCACCGATATCGAGAATTTTCATATTGGGAGGAATCGCATCCGCGCGGAAGGCAAAAGTTTTTGGCTGATTGCTAAGCTCCTCGTTCGAATCGACGCAGACGACATCCTCCGGCAACACGAATTCGCAACCGTGAGAATTTGCCAAATTCAAAATCTCCCGCGCAAGATCAGCTTTGTCCGGTTCGCGCAAACTCTCCCCCACTTCGAATCCTTCGGCTGCCAGAAAAGTATTCGCGATCCCCCCGCCGAGCAGAATCGTATTCGCGAGTTCACTGAACTTTTTGAGCACCCCGATTTTCGTATCAATCTTCGCGCCGCCGAGAACGAGCACAAGCGGCTTCGCCGGATTCTCAAAAACTCGCGCGAGTTCGCTAGTTTCTTTTTCGAGCAAAAAACCCGCTGCTGCTGGCAAAAACTCCGCAATCCCGAAACTGGAAGCATGCGCGCGATGCGCCACCCCGAAAGCATCATTCACAAAAAGATCACCGAGCTTCGCAAGTTGTTTTACAAATTCGGAATTATTTTCTTTTTCCTCGGGGTGGAAGCGCGTATTTTCGAGAAGCAATACGTCTCCTTCCTCCAACTTTTCAACAATTTTCTCAACCTCGCTCCCCACGCAATCATCCGTTTTTTTAATCTTACATTTCAAAATCTCGCCTAATTTTCGAGCAACGGGATCAAGCCGTAGTTCGTCGACGATTTTTCCTTTCGGTCTGCCGAGATGCGAGAGGAGAATAATTTTTGCGCCGGCTTTTCGCAGAAATTCAATCGTGGGCAGACTCGCGCGAATCCGAGAATCATCAACCACCTTTCCGTCTTTAAGCGGAACATTGAAATCCACGCGCAACAAAACTCGTGCTCCTTTCAACTTTTTCGCCTCGCGAATCGTTTTCAATTTCACGCCTCAATTTTAGCAAGCTCGCTGGCAAGCTGCACCGCCGCCGCCGCAAACTCCGCTCCCCGCTTCGCTCGCGTTTCCGCCTGTTTTTTATTTTCAACTGTGAGTACGCCAAAAATCACGGGCTGCGCGAATTCGACTCCGAGATCGGCAATCTTGCGCGCGCAATTTCCAGCAACGAAATCGAAGTGGGCAGTCTCGCCGCGAACGACAACTCCGAGACAAACCACACCGTCAAATTTTTTCGAGAGCAGAATTTTCTTCGCGAGCGTGGGAATTTCGAATGCGCCGGGTACGCGAAACTCCTCGAACTCCACACCCTCATCTTTTAATTTTGCGAAACAGCTCGCCCGCAATTTTTCAAGCGCACTTCCTGCTTTTTCGGAGAATCGGGATGAAACAATGGCAAGCTTCATAGAATTTAAAATTCTAAGCGGACCACCTCGTCTGTGAAAAATCTTTTTACCTTCTCCCAACTTACTGGTTTCAACATTTGCGGCAACGGTTCTTCGTCCGCATCAGTAAAATAGATAAGGCTTTTTTTGATATGTAAAAGATTAAAAGATATTGCCGCGTATTTTTTCTCAAAAAGTTTGAATATCTTTTCCAAGGGAAGCTTTTCTCTAACTAAAAAATAAAGATCGATAAAATCGCGCTTCGTCCCGCGCGAAGCTATCGCATCCAACTTCATGCAAGCAATGTCCTCAATAGCCGCAATCTGGAATCCGGAAAAATCTGACAAATCGCCTAATAATGGATATTTGTATCCCAAAAAAGAAATTTTCACTTTATCTAGCGAACCACTGATCGTTTGTTTTTCTTTTTGAAAAAGTTCGAATTTACCAAGTTCGGATAATTTTAGAGGCAAGTCTTTTGAATCAAAATCAGTTGCGGAAAAAAAATCCAAATCTTCCGAAAAACGATGTCCCAACTGCAAAGCCAGCCCTGTTCCACCCGCAAGATAAAACTGTTTTGCAAAACCCAGTCCGCTAATTTTTTTCAGCGCGTGAGCAGTGGACAACGGTAAAATTTCCTGATGCAGCTTCACTTTTTACTAAAAATTAGTTTCCAAAAAATTTTACTTTTAGGAGAAATTTGGCGACTATTGGCGGAAATCTTTTTAAGCCTGCTAGCGGGATATTCTTTCATCAGCCAACGGGCAGCTTTTTCGTCACCCAATTCCAAAATTCTTTCAGCTATATATTTTTCATGCTTTTTGCTGTCCAGCAAACTAAAGTCCGTGTCCCAAAAGTATTTTTGAAGGTGAGCAGCTAACATAATAACTCTATTTTACTTGCATTTCAGTAATTTCGCAACATGTTTCGCGAGCAAATCCGCCTCGACATTCACCCGCTCACCGACTTCGCGAATCCCGAGATTTGTTTCTTTCAACGTGTGCGGAATAATCCCTACTTCAATTTTGTTTCCGCGAATTGAAATAACCGTGAGTGAAATCCCGTCGAGCGCGATTGAACCTTTTTCGACAACGAGCCGCGACAAATTTTTCGGAATTGCGAGCGTGAAAATTTTGGAATTTTTATCTTTTTTAATCGCAAGAATTTTCGCGACCCCGTCGATGTGACCGGAAACAAAGTGCCCGTCGAAACTGCCCGATACACCGACCGGTCTTTCCAAATTCACGCGCGAACCAATCTTGAAGTCGCCGAAATTCGTGCGGCGGAGAGTTTCGGGCATCGACTCGACGGTGAAATTAGCGCCACGCTTGTTAACACCGCGCTTGAGCATGGTGTTAACGGTAACGACAGTGTGGCACGCGCCGTTGATTGCGACGGAATCACCGATTTTTAAATTTTTCGAAATTCGCGGCGCGCAGATCTCGAACGCCGTATTTTCACAATCGCTCATAATTTTTTTAACCGTGCCGATCTCAGTGATAATTCCAGTGAACATGAGTGGGAGTATTGAGACTGTTAGGAATATTAGGAATGTTAGGACTCGTGAATTCAAATCTCCACAAATTCTCTTTCTCTTTTCGCGTGGAATACAACCGCTTTTTCATAGCCAACCTTTTTCGCAAGTTCTTTTGCTGCTTCAAAATTTTCCGCGATCCGATCGGTCGAGTGCGCATCGGAGTTCAGCGTGATCGGAATTTTTCTTTCGAAAGCAGCCGCCAAAAGCTCCTCGCTCGGATACCAATCGCGACACGGCTTCCGCAGCCCCGCGCTCGAAATTTCCAAAATCATTTTAGAATCAGCGAGCGCGTCGAGAGCAGGCTTTGCCAATTCGAGAATTTTTGAATTTTTCGGCAGTGGATATTCGTCGTTGAATTTTTTGATCAAATCGAGATGACCGGCGATATCGAATAAATTCGAGCTGACCATTTTCGAATATTCGAGAAAATATTTTTGGTAAATCTCTCCCACGTTTTTGAAGTTCGAGAAACCCATTTTCCAATCTTTTTCATAATCGAACCCCCATTTACCAAGAAAATGCACCGAGCCGATCGTGTAATCGAAATTTCCTTTTTGAATCAGGTCTTTCGTCCACGGAATGTTTTCCTCACCGAGCCAGTCAATCTCGCAGCCTTTGAGAACTTCAATCTTCCTCGCGAATTCTTTCTGAAGCTTTTCAATTTCCGCGAGGAATTCGTCCCACCCTCTCGCGCCGCGAACTTCGTTCGGCGGATCGTCGTGGTAGCGAAATGTCGGCAGCCGCGGCGAGTGTTCGGAAATCCCGTAAATTTTTAAACCTTTCGCAATCGCAGCTTCCACCATTTCCCGAGCGGAATTCTCTCCGTCTTGTTGCCGAGTGTGAGAATGAAAATCGAAAATCATTTCAGAATTTTCTTGATAGCAGAAATCAACTTCGTATTTTCGGTAGGTGAACCGACCGTAATCCGGAGGCAATTTTCCAAACTTTTTTTCGCCGAGAAGTCGCGAGCGACAATTCCATATTTTTTGATCAAATTCTCGTAAATTTTTGTCGCGTTAATTTCGGGAGAAAATTTTATAAGCAAGAAATTCGCATCCGACAAAAAAACAGTCAGTCCTAAATCCCGCAATTTTCCCGCAAGTTTTTCTCTCTCCGCAAGAATTTTTTGCACTCCTGCCTCCATCTTTTTTTGCAAATTCAAAGCCTTTTCTGCAAGCTTTTGTGAAAGCGCGTCGACGGAATACGGAGAGCGCACCTTCGCGAGAATCTCCACAATTTGGGAATCCATCAAACCATAACCAACCCGCAAACCCGCGAGTCCCCACGCTTTCGAAAAAGTGCGAAGAATCACAAGATTCGAATATTTTTTGAGTAGAGGAACGACGGATTTTTGCGGTGAAAATTCAATGTAAGCCTCGTCCACGACGACGATTTTTTTGGCGCGAAGAATCTTCTCAACATCCGCGAGAGGAATCGTTCGCCCCGTCGGATTATTCGGCGAGCAGAGGAAAACGAGTTTTGTTTTTTTGGAAATTGCCGCGAGAAATTTTTCTGCATCGAGTGAAAAATCTTTTTCGAGCGAAGCCTCGCGAACTCGCAGTCCGAGTAAATTCGCGAAAACTCGATACATTGAAAAAGTCGGCGTGAAAGTCAGAATTTCTTCATTCGCCTCCACGAAACTCAGCAGCAGCAACCAAATAATTTCGTCGCTGCCATTCCCTACCAAAATCTGATTAGGCTTAACTTTCACATACCTCGCTAATTCTTTCCGTAAATTCTCCGCGAACGGATCAGGGTAGCGATTTAGCTCCACTCCCGCCACTTCACCCAAAACGCTGCCGAGCGAATTTTCGTTCGCGTCGAGAAAAATCTTTGCCGAAGTAATTAAGCTTCTTGCGGAAGAATACGCGAGAGAATTCCGCACGCTTTTTTTGGCGAGATTTTGAATCTTGGTAAGAATGTTGAGAATATTAAGAGTGTTGGGAATGTTATACCGCTTCGCAACATAAACATTGCCGTTTACGCTTTTTGTAAATTGATTTTAGGAATTATTGAGCAAACATCCCAATCATCTTAGCATTCCCAATAATCCTAATGCTCCTACAATATCCTAATACCTCCCTCTTAATTTTAACAAAACTTTAACTTTCGCCTGTTAAAATAATTCCCCTTTTTAAATTCATGTTAAATCTTCTCAAAAACTACGATTTACCAAAACCAGTTCAGACAAAAAAGCTTCACGTCCCCACAACACAGCATTTTAATTTTTTTTGTCTTTCCGCCAAAGCGGACGAGAAATTCCAGTTTGTTTGGCGAAAACTAACATTTCTTTTGCTGAAAAAGATTTCCAGCCCATATCAACTTCCGTATACATCTTGGTTTCTAAGTTTTGAAAACATTTATGGTCACCTCTTTTTTTCTTTTTTATCTCAACAAAACCATTCCCTTTCAAGAATTTAATTATTTCTTTTGGTTTCCAGTTTTTCAAAACTATTCTACTCATTTAAGCGCAACATTTATCTTCTAAAACTGTCTCTATTTTACTTGTCCATCGTTCAAAATCCGGTTGTCTCCGGACAACATTCTCATAAAACTCCTCTTTTATTTCACCGGGAAGAGATTGGTTCAATAGATGCTCGCCCAATTTCCCTTCAATTACATTTTGAAGATAGGATTTGGTTTTTGCTAAAAGTTTCAAGCGAGCAAATTCAAGATCTTTGTGTTCGACCAAAAGACACAATTCCTCACATGCCACAATAAAAGTGCTTTCTTGCGTTTTGTATGCAATAAAAGTCAATCGTCCACGACGGTAAGTGTTGCGAAGAGGAGAAGGCATTTAAGGAAAAAACTGAACTGAAGTTTATGTTTGTGCTTTTAAAAAGTCAAAACTTGTTTTCCGCTTTAACTTTAGATTGGAAGACTGTAGTCTCCTTTTTGTAAATTCATTTTCGATTCATTTTCGATGTTAAATCTTCTCAAAACCCATTTCGGCTACGACACTTTTTGGTCATTGCAGAAAGAAATTATTCAAAATGTCCTCGCCCAAAAAGACACTCTCGTGCTGATGCCGACTGGCGGCGGCAAATCACTTTGCTACCAACTGCCAGCGCTGAAATTTCCGAATCTAACAATCGTCGTTTCTCCGCTGATTGCGTTGATGAAAGATCAAGTCGACAGTTTGCGAGCAAATGGAGTTGGGGCAGCGTTTATCAACTCGTCTCTCGCGGCGGCGGAAATTCAACAAATTCAGAAGCGCATCGAGAACGGTGAAATCAAATTACTTTATCTCGCTCCGGAACGACTCGCGCTGTCGAACTTCCGCGAGTGGCTGAAAAAATTGAAGTTGAGCTTGATCGCAATCGATGAAGCCCACTGTATTTCGGAATGGGGGCACGACTTCCGACCGGATTACCGGAATTTGAAACGGCTGCGCGCCGACTTCCCAAACGTGCCGACAATCGCGCTCACTGCGACCGCCACGCCGAAAGTGCAGACCGACATTCTCACGCAACTTGAGCTGCGCGATGCTGAAATTTTTGTCAGTAGCTTCAACCGATCGAATCTGAATTATATCGTCCGACCGAAGCAGGAAGCTTTTGGGCAGCTGCTTGATTTATTGAAAAAAAATCGCGGCGAATCGGCAATCATTTACTGCTTCTCGCGGCGCGATACGGAAGAGCTCGCCGCCGATTTGCGCAAGCAGGGAATCGAGGCGCTGCCATACCACGCCGGATTGCCGGCAGAAACCCGCCGCGCCACGCAAGAAAAATTTATCCGCGATGAAGTGCCGGTGATCACCGCTACAATCGCTTTTGGAATGGGAATCGACAAACCTAACATCCGCCTCGTCGTCCACTTCGATTTGCCGAAGTCAATCGAAGGCTATTATCAAGAAACCGGTCGGGCCGGTCGCGACGGACTGCCGGCGGAGTGCGTGCTTTTTTATTCTTTCGGAGATAAATTTAAGCAGGATTTTTTTATTCGAAAAATTGAGGATCCGCGCGAGCAGTCCCTCGCGCGAGAAAAATTAGATTCGGTAATTGACTTTTGTGAACTGGCAAGCTGCCGGCGGAAATTTTTGCTCGAGTATTTCGGCGAAAAATCTGCCGCTGAAAATTGCGGCAGCTGCGATACCTGCCTCACTGTTTCCGAGAAATTCGATGCTGCGGAAATCGCGCAAAAAATCCTGTCGTGCATCGTTCGCACGGGCGAGCGATTCGGCAGCGCATATGTCGCGGCGGTGCTCATCGGCAGTCGCGATGCAAAAATTCGAGAGCGCGGTCACGATCGCCTATCAACTTTCGGAATCGTCTCGGACTTTTCGGCTGCCGATCTGCGACAAATCATTAAACAGCTCGTATCAAAAAATCTGCTCGTGAAGGCTGCGGGAGAATACCCGACACTTTCCCTCACCGAGCACGGCAAACAATTTCTCGCCCGCCGCGAAAAACTGGAACTGCCAAAAGTGAAATCGGCGGCGAAACTGCAGGCGGCGCGACGAACAGATATCCTCGACTTCGATGCGGAGCTTTTTGAAAAGTTGCGAAAGCTGCGGAAAAAGTTGGCGGATGAGCAAAATCTTCCGCCGTTCGTGATTTTTGGCGACCGCTCGCTGCAAGAAATGGCGTATTGTTTCCCGCAAAGTTTGGCGAGTTTTGGAAAAATTAGCGGTGTCGGGGCGCGAAAATTAGCGGCTTTGGGCGAACAATTCGTAAACACAATCCGCGAGTATGCCGCAGCGAAAAATCTCGCGGAGCGTCCCCTGCCGATGCGAGCGGAACGACATAGCAAACGGGCGAATCGCGTAGGTTCAACTTATTTTCAAACGAAAGAGCTACTTGCTCAAAAACTTTCAATCGCGGAAATCGCGCGGCGACGCGGAATGGCGGAGAGTACGATCGCAAGCCACCTCGAAAAACTCGCAACCGAGGGAGAGAGCCTGAATCTCGAGCACCTGCGACCGCCGACGGAGGAATTTACAGAAATCGCGGCGGCATTCCGTGAAACGGGAGAGGCGAGTCTCACCCCCGTTTTTGAAAAATTGAAGGAAAAATACAGCTATGAGCAACTGCGGATGGCGAGGTTGTTTTTGCAGGAAGATTTGTAAAGGCGAAGCATTTCACTTGTGTCAAACAATCGCAGGCGAACGGGTGACCGCAGATATAGTAGGCTGAAATTAATTTCAAGAATCGGAGAATGCCGGAAGAAAAAATCGCTTCGCTCTGCTTAACCAAAACCCCGCCAATGCAGTGCGCATGATTGACATAAAAAAGCGACGAGAAAGCCCACGAAGCCCGACTGCCCATACGTACCGGTGAGACCACTCGTGAACAAACTTTGAATTAGCAAAGCTTCGTACTAATTACATTAATTTGGTATTAGATTTGAAACTTGCTTGGTCCAAAAAAATCCCACCCTCTTACAACCAGGGTGGGATAAAATACTTCAAAAGAAGTTGTTAAGCGCCGCTTCCTCCAGTTACCCCAAGCACTTGATCGGCAATCTTCGCTGCTTCTGCTCGATTGATTGGATCATCCGGACGAAAAGTGGTCTGACCAGAATCACCACTTATGATGTCAAGATCTTTAGCGTATTGAATGAAAGCGGCGTGTTCGTGAGTACTAGGTACATCAGAGAAGTCCGTGCCGGAAATAGTGTCTGGCTTGATACCGAACGATTCCAGCATTAATCGAATTACTTCTCCGCGAGTAGCAGGACGATTGAGGTCAACACTATTGTCTCCTACTATGCTCATTCCAAGATCTTCTGCCTTTTTTACATAGCCTTTAGACCAGTGGTTTAGTGCCATCTTTAAGTTAGGACTACCTGTGCCTTGACCCTTTCCCGCGGTTTCCAAAGCAATTTTCAAAATTTCAGCAATTGTAATATTGTTGCCGGGGCGGAATTCTCCGAGACTATTGCCAGCTGCATCCTTGTATCCGCTAATGATGCCGTGCTCTTTTACGCTCGATACAAAATTGGTATACCACTCGTTGTCATCAGTATCTTTAAATGGAATGTTCCCTTGAATAAATTTACGTACTTTTGATTTTTTCTTTATTTCAGCAATCTTTTTTTTAAAAAGTCTCAGTTTAGACGCAATATTTGCATCTGAAGCATTATCAGTAAGTCCATTTATTACTGTATTAATTTCAGACTGCACTTCATTAGCACCTGTTTCGTCGAAATTATATTCGCTTACTCCATCAATGGCTGTTTCGAGAGCATCAAGATTGTCGCTTCCTTTGCTAAGTAAGCGCAGACGATAAATCTTTTCGCGGACATTGCTGATCTTTTCTTGCACGGTTATTTTGTTCTGAATAATTTTGTCTTGGTCTGTGCTAGCAATGCCAGGAAGTATTTGGGCAATGCGCTTGATCGCAATTTCATGATTATTTCCGATACTTCTTTTGCCGATAATTTCACTACCTGTATAAGTTTCATTTAAATCACCAATAGACACAGTAATATTTATTTCTGGCTTACTGCCATCATCGGTTTTTTCAGGGATAAATTGGACGATCAGACTATCCCAATGACCGCTAATGCTGGAGTCGAACGTTATCGAACTACCCTCTGCTTGAGTAACCTGATCGTTTTTCTCGAAAAGAACTTCCTTGCGCACCTTTAAAGTGCCGGAATCAACAGAGAGTGTTCCATTGTACTCGACTTCATTTACCCCGTTGCAAGCTTCCGGCGCTTCATTAGCAGCGAGGGAGCTGAGAACGCCAGCACTATCCGTACCTGAGCAAGGACTTGCCTTTCTGTTCAAAACACCCCAACGAATTTCGAACACAGCCGGATAATTTTTCTTTTGACGTATTATATTACCGATAGCCTTATGTTTTTTGATTGACTTGGCGCGCAGTCTTGCAAGCAAGTCTTTGAGTTGCTGAATTTTTTTTGATAATCTCGCGCGACTACTAGGATCTTTTTCAATTTCTTCATTAATACTATTAATCTCCTCTTCGATATCTTGCTCAATATTTTCGATAGCCTCGACCGCGCTATCCGTGTTCATATTTTCAATTTCGTCTATCACTTCTTCGACTGCTTCATCAATCAACTCATTTGCCGTGGAATCCGATGCGTCTTCAATGTCAGAAGATACGACTTCAACTACATTCTCCGTGCTTACGTCCTCACTAAGCTCTGTCGTTGTGGAATTTTCACCAGTGCTAGTCGTAAGGATACCTGTGTCGCTGTCGCCATTATCTTCCAC
>JAHISY010000032.1 GCA_018817365.1 Patescibacteria group bacterium
GATTTCACGGTCGAGGTCGAACGAAGTTTGCGGGTGCTCGACGGCGGTGTCGCGGTTTTCGATGGCAGCCAGGGAGTCGAACCGCAGTCGGAAACGGTGTGGCGGCAATCAGATAAATATGGCGTTCCGCGTATTTGTTTTATTAATAAAATGGACAAAACCGGCGCCGACTTCGAAATGTCAGTCAACTCGATTTTGGAAAGACTTTCAGGCAAAGCCAGCCCAATCCAGCTCGCGATTGGCACCGAAGCTGATTTCCAGGGAATGATCGATATCGTCGAACGGAGAGCGATCATCTACAAAGATGAGGAAGGTAAAGAAACTGAGGAAACTGATATTCCGGTCGAGTATCAAGAGGCTACGGAAAAATGGCGGCTGACCTTGATCGAAAAAGTGGCGGAACACGATGACGAATTGATGCGACTTTTCATGGAAGGAAAAGATCCGACAACCGAACAGCTGAAAACCGGCATTCGAAAAGCGGTGATCAAAAATGAATTTTATCCGATCATGTGCGGCACCGCGCTGAAAAATAAAGGGGTGCAGCCATTACTCGACGCGGTGAATGCGTACCTGCCCTCCCCGCTCGATGTCGTGGCATGGAAAGCCCGCGATGCCGCCGACGAGGAGCGAGAGGTGATGGTGAAACCTGACGCGAGCGAACCGCTCGTCGCGATCGCTTTCAAAGTGGCCGCCGATCCGTTCGTCGGTCGGATTACTTTCGTGCGGATTTATTCGGGAGTTTTGAAATCGGGAAGTTATGTCGTGAATACCGCGAGCGGCGAAAAAGAGCGCATCGGGCGACTGTTGCAGATGCACGCGAATGATCGGAAGGAAGTCGCGGAAATCGGCTGCGGCGGACTCGGCGCGGTCGTAGGATTGAAAAAAACTAAAACCGGCGACACTCTTTGCGACGAGAAACGGAAAGTGGCGATGGAAGCAATGACTTTCCCGGAAACGGTAATCTCGATCGCGATCGAGCCAAAGACGAAAGCAGACCAAGAAAAGATGGGTATCGCGCTGAATCGACTCGCGGAGGAAGATCCGACTTTCAACGTCCGGTCGAATGAAGAAACCGGGCAGACTATCATCAGCGGAATGGGCGAGCTGCATCTCGATGTCCTCGTCGATCGGATGAAACGAGAATTCAAGGTCGAGGCGAATGTCGGTCAGCCGCAGGTGGCCTATCGCGAGACGATCACAAAGCCGGTCGAAGTCGAGGAAAAATATGTGAAGCAAACCGGCGGACGTGGGCAGTACGGACACGTGCTAATACGATTAATCCCGCAGGAAGCCGGCGCGGGATATGAATTTGATAATAAAGTCGTCGGCGGCAAAATTCCGAGAGAGTACATTCCGGCTGTAGACAAAGGCATCCGGGAGGCGCTCACGCGCGGAGTGATCGCGGGTTATCCGGTGGTGGATGTGAAGATCGAACTTTACGACGGCAGCTATCACGATGTCGATTCGTCGGAAATGGCGTTTAAAATCGCCGGCAGCCAGGCTTTCAAAAAAGGCGCGAAAACCGCCTCCCCCGTTTTGCTTGAACCGATTATGGCGGTCGAAGTCGTCACGCCGGAAGAATTTATGGGAGACGTGATGGGGAATTTGAACGCCAAACGCGGACAAATCGACGACATGACCGACCGCGGAACCGCGAAGGTAATTTCAGCAAAAGTGCCGCTAGCAGAGATGTTCGGCTACGCGACAGATTTAAGATCAATGACGCAGGGGCGCGCGAATTATTCGATGGAATTCAAGTACTACGCCCCCACGCCAAAAAATGTCGCAGAGAAAATTATCGAGGTGCGAGGCGGTGGGAAGTAGTAGATTGGAAATTGGAGGGTGGAGGGTGGAGGGTGGAAATTTGCAAACTAATCCACAGCTAACCTCAAAGTCTCGTTTGCTTTCTCAAATCTCCTCTAATGCTTTTTCCCTCTTTCGGAAAAGAGGGAAGGCGAAGCAGGAGTTTGAAAAATTAGAGGAGGGGGCAGAGACGGAGATTTGCGTGAGGCGGCGAGAAGTAGAAGGAGTAAGAATCACGAACGCTTATCTTTAATTTCTATTAGAACATCGATAGCCCATATCAGCAGCAAACTTACAACAAACATCATAATAAATATTCCTGCCTCAACAGAATGTTGAATAGCCGCTACTAACGACGAAATTATTAATCCGATAATGAGTCCGATAAAAAATTTACTTTTTGCCATTCTGAGATATTAGCCATAGAAGGGAAAGTAGAAAAATTCTTCGAATCATCATCTCGTATTCGATTCCGTAGCCGGTGAAGACATTGCAATGCGTCTCTACCCTTCAATAACTTCAAACACCTCAATATTCATTGTCACATCTTCCAGCGGCTTGTCTGCCGGATTTCTTTCAGTATTCGCAATCTCGTCCACGACGCGCAGTCCCGAAACAACCTGCCCGAAAACCGTGTGTTTGAAATCGAGAAAAGTGTTGTCAGCTTGATTGATGAAAAATTGGGAAGTGTTGGTATTGGCTCCGGCATTTGCCATCGCGATCGAACCGCGGATATTGCTCAACCCCGCCACGAATTCATCGGCGAACGGACCGCCCCAAATCGACTCACCGCCAGTACCAGTACCGAGCGGATCGCCGCCTTGGATCATGAAACTCGGAATCACGCGGTGAAAAATCAGCCCGCTGTAAAATCCTCGCTCCGCGAGTCCCACGAAATTTTCAATCGTTTTGGGCGTGTCGTCGGCAAAAAGCCTCAGCCAAATCTCGCCGTGATTCGCGGAAATTTTGGCGACGGTGTCGCCCGCGCGCGCGCAGCGGAGTTGGTTTTCGGAATCTGAATCGCAATCGTTCGTCGGAATTTCGGAGATGGAAATTTTTTGGGAAGGCATTTTGGAGATGTTAGCAGAACACGGCGCGAATTCGCAGCTCGGCGGGACGCGGGAAACGGCGGAACCGTCGGGACAGATTTTCGCATCCTCCGCGCAAAAAATAATTTCAGCCTCTCCAACTTTTTCAGAAGTTTCTCCGCACGCGGCGAGAAGAAAAACAGCGCAAGCTATGAGAACGATCCCGACTCGAGAACTGGAAAAAGTTTTTTTGGACATTTTGAACAGAATTAAATTATTGAACTTTTTCAAACATTCCCTCGAGAACCGTCTTGGAATCCTCCCCGTTTTCGAGAGTGACGAAAATGCGCGTATGGTCGGTTAAATTTTCCGGCGTTTCGAGCGAGAGCGCGAAAACGCCATCCTCTCCCTCTGGCACGAGTTTCCCAAGAGAAATTTGATCGAAAGGCTCCACCCGCGTGAGCCAGCCTTCATAAAATTCCGGCTCGGAAAGTTCCGGCAAATCGCGCGCGGAAAGCGCGAGCGTAAATTTTTCTGCGGAAAATTCTGCCGTCGCCGCGCCGCTGCCGGACAATTCGGCAATTACTTCTAATTCCGCCGCAAATTTTTGAACAACATCGCCAAGCAAACATTCCCCGCGGAAATACGCCCAGCCGTCACATTCTTTCGAATTTGAATCAATGCAAACACCGAACTGCCCACCTTCGGAATCTTCGCGGATTTCGTAATGGTGACCGTCAACGCTGCATTTCACCGCCGCCGGATTCGCGAGACCAGTGCTGGCGGCGGAATCTTGTTGAATTTCTTCGCAATTCATTTCAGTGCAATTTTCCACTTCGCCAGCCGAACTGCAGATGCAGGAATTGCATCCATCGGATACTGGAATAGTCTCACCCGGCTGATATTTTTCGTTTCCCGACTCGCAAAAAACTACCGGCTTCGTGAGCGCGACTCCACCGACTTCGCAGCCCGCGAGCAGAAAAATCGCGAGTGCGGCGAAAATTTTTTTAGGAATCATTTTTGAAAAATTAAATCTGAAGTTTTTAAATTTTTTCAATTTTAATTTTTTCAATTTTGTTGCCGCGAATTTTTTCGACTGTGAGCTCCGCTCCATTGACGCGAATTTTAGCATTCTTCTGCGGCAGCTTCTTAAGCTTTTCGAGGAAAAGAAAAGCAAGATTTTTGGCGGTAAATTTCCCATGAGCAAGCGTAGTCCCGAGCAGCGCATCGATTTCGGAAAGCTGCGCATCCCCCGCCGCGAGCAATGTGTGGGGGTTCAGTTTTTGAATCCCCTCCTCGCTCACATCCTCCTCGTCTTCGATCTCGCCCACAATTTCTTCGAGCAAATCTTCGAGCGTCGCGAGACCGAGCGTGCCGCCGTGCTCGTCAACTACGATCGCGATGTGAATCCGGCGCGATTTCAGTTCTTGAAAAAGTGAGCGAATCGTCCGACTCGCGGGAGTGAAAATCGGTTCAAGCAGTTTCGATTTCGAAATTGGCAAATCTTTCTTGCCCTCGTGCTCGAAAATTTGGCGGAGAGTGAGGATACCGATAATTTTGTCGATTGAACCGTCGAAAACAGGAATTCGCGAGTGCGTGAGTTCTCGGAAAAATTTCTCCGCTTCGGCAATCGTCGTCGATTTTTCAAGCGCTTCAATCTCCACCCGCGGAGTCATCACCGCTTCGACTTTCGTGTCGGTAAATTCAAGCACGTTTTGAATCATTTCCTGCTCGTGTTTTTTGATCTCGCCCGATTCGGCACCGAGATCGACCATCGCCACCACTTCCTTTTCGGAAACCTCTTCAGAGTGTTCCGCACCGAGCGCATGCAATCCTTTTTCTGTAAGCCATGTGAATGGAAAGAGAATTTTGCCGAGAATAAAGAGCGGGTAGGAAGCGGCAAGAGCGAAAGTCTCAGCGTGTTTCTGCGCGAAAGCTTTCGGAATTATCTCGCCAAAAATGAGGATGAGAAGAGTCATCGCGCCGGTAGCAATCCCGAGACCGGCGGAACCGAAAGTTTCGGTGGCAACAACGGTGGCAAGACCGGCGGCGAAAATGTTGACGAGATTATTGCCAATCAAAATCGTGGCAAGGAAACGTTGCGGACGAGATTTGAGCGCCACGACCAATTTGGATGCGCGGGATTTTTTATCTTCGAGAATACGAACTTTCGCCGACGAAAGTGAAACGAAAGCTACTTCCGCCGCTGAAAAAAACGCAGAAAGCGCAAGCAGCCCGAGGAGCGCGAGGTAAATAACGAGGTGAGGGTCTTCTTCCATTTTCGGGTAAATTTTAACATTTTTTTGGTGCTCCCGGCAGGAATCGAACCTGCATCTCAAGTTCCGGAAACTTACGTCCTATCCGTTGAACGACGGGAGCGAGATTTAAAAGTGACGAAGCCAGCCGTGGTCCGAAAGCGAAGTCTTGACCTGCCATTCGAAGCTCGCCGCAACGAGCAAAGAATGGAGCGAGTGAGGGGAGTCGAACCCCCGTCTCCGGCTTGGGAAGCCGGCGTTCTAGCCGTTGAACCACACCCGCATCCGCACGAATCCGATTTTATCACGGGAGAAGGTAAAATCGGCTGGTGAGAGTTTTTGAAATCCAAAAAATCCGCCGCTCCTGCCGTCTCGCCGATGAAATCTTGGCAGAAATCGTCGGCAATCTGCGGCGCGGAAAATCGGAAATCGATATCGCGCGTGAAATTCGACGGCTCGCGAAATCGAAATCCGGCAGAATCGCATTTCAGCCAATCGTCGCGTTCGGGAGAAATTCCGCGACCCCCCACCACCGTCCGACTGCGCGGAGACTGAAAAAGGGCGACATCGTAAAAATCGATCTCGGCGTGAAATATCAAGGCTGGTGCAGCGATATCACCCGAACTTTTTTCACTGTCGAACCGACAAAATTGCAGCGCGAAGTTTATGAGGCGGTTTTGCGCGCGCAACAGATCGGTATTCGGAAAATAAAAATCGGGATGAAAGCAAAAGACTTGGACGCGGCGGCGCGCAATTTTTTGGCGAAGGAAGGGTTCGGCAAAAATTTCATTCACTCGCTCGGTCACGGCATCGGGCGGAAAGTTCACACCGCTCCAAAAATCGGTCCGAAGTCAAAATCCGTTTTGGAAAAAAAGACAGCAATAACAATCGAGCCGGGAATTTATCTGAAAAATAAATTCGGCGTGCGAATCGAAGACTCGCTTCTCGTGAAAAAAAACGGGGTAGAGCTGCTCACGAAATTCCCGAAGAAACTCACGGTTCTCAAAATTTAGTAAACCGCGTCCTTAAAACAAACCCCTGCTCTGCTTCATCTCCCTTCCCAAATCTCCGCCTCTGCTTTCCACTTTCAATTTAAAAATCCCTGCTTCGCCTTCCCTCTTTTACTAAAGAGGGAAAAGGATGTTGTTGCGGATTTTGAAATAAATTAAAAAAGTTTTGCGAATCCCGCGAACGCGGGATGAAGCAAAAAAAACCCCTCTTTTCAAAGAGGGGTTTGGGGAGATTTGAGAAAGCAAGCGAGACCTGAATTTCAGCTGGCGGCAATCATGACCATCAAAATAATCAGCGTAATCACAGACAATAATCCGATGAATCACGGTTTATTATTTATCAAGATAATTGGTAATCTCTTCAAAATCATCTGAAACGATGAATTTTTTCTCCATCTTGCTTTTGGGATGCGCCAAATAATCGAGCAAGTTTTTATATTCACCCCATTCATTCTTCTTCACCACGATCTTTTTGGAGGCAGCTAACATCGGCTCGATTTAACTATTTTTAGGCTTTCAAAGCAGTTTTCATTTCGTTAAACTTGCATTTGTTTTTCGATGAAAAAAAAGCCGAAAATCGCGGTGATCCAGTTTCCGGGAACGAATTGCGAACTCGAAACTTTTCGCGCAGTCGAGCGAAATGGAATGACGGCGGAGCATTTTCGATGGAATGAAAAAAAAAGTTTGCGCAGCTTCGACGGAGCGATTCTTGCCGGAGGATTTAGTTATGAAGATCGCGGTCGCTCGGGCTTGATCGCATCGAAAGACCCGCTATTGAAAGAAGTTTTTGCGCTCGCTAAACGCGGCGGGGTCGTCCTCGGAATTTGCAACGGCGCGCAAATTCTCGTGGAAACAGGGCTCGTCCCGAATTTTGAATTCGGAAAATCAGTAATCGCGCTCACGCAGAACCGGCGGGTGAAAGATGGTGAAATTCAAGGCAGCGGGTATTTCAACGAATGGATTTTCGTGAAGCCGGGTAGCGAGCGAGCGAACGCTTTCAATCAATTTGAGGGGGTTTTGAAAATCCCAATCGCGCACGCGGAAGGTCGCTTTTTTTCGGAAGATGCCAATTTACTTTCGGAAATCGTCGACAAAAATTTAAATGCCTTCATTTATTGCGATGCCTCCGGCGACATCCGACCAGAATTTCCGACGAATCCGAACGGAAGTGTTTTGAACCTTGCGGGCATTTCGAATCCGGCGGGAAATGTCTGCGCATTGATGCCGCACCCCGAGAGAACGAAAGCCGGCGACCCGATTTTCGCTTCGATGCGGAAATGGATTTCGGGCGAGGTGGACAAACCGGCGACGGCGAAACTGCGCGTGAAAACTCCCATCACAAAAATTTTGCCAAAGCCAGAAATGGATGTGGAATTTTTTGTGAGTTTAAAAATCACGGACAACGAAGCTCTTTCGGTGGGAAAAGCGGCGGGATTGAAGTTGAAAAAATTCCGATGGTTCGGTTTGGATTTCAACGGAAAGTTAACCTCCCAGATTTCCGGGGGGATGCTCGAAAAAATCATCCGCAGCGGCGAGTTGTTGAATCCTGAAAAAGAAGAGGTTTTTGTAAAATTCAGCGGGAAAATTTTTAAATTTTCAAAAGATAAATGTTTGATAGCCGCGAAGTTTCAACTTCCAAAAAATCGTGTGCTTGCAAGCGAAAAAGAACAAAGCTTGGAGGAGGCGCGGAGGGAAAGTTTGAATCGCACACTTGGAAAAAACCGCGTGAAAAAATTGTGGAGCGGGGTTTTGTGGGGCGAGAGCGAGAATCGAGGAAAATTTGAAAAGGCGGTGAAAGCTAATTTCTTTCACCACCCAGCGGCTATGGAGTTGGTAGACTGTAGTTAGTAGTTAGTAGAATTTTGATCTAAAAAATGAAAAGCAATTTTCAAAAACTTCTCGTTTGGCAAAAAGCAATGATTTTCGTCGTCGAAATTTACAAATTAACCGAGAAATTTCCCGCGAGCGAAAAATTCGGATTGGTTTCACAAATGCAACGAGCCGCGGTTTCGATTCCTTCGAATATTGCCGAAGGATACGAACGTAAAAGTAAAAAAGATTTTGCGCATTTTTTGGTGATTGCCAAAAGCTCCGCCGCCGAACTCGAAACTCAGATTTTGGTTGCATTGATGTTGAAATATTTAACGAAAGAAAAATCTGAGAACCTCGTCCAAAAGGTTGTCGAGCTCAAAAAAATGCTCTCGGCTTTGCGAAAAAAAGTTCTACAGCCTACTGCTACCAACTACTAACTACCTACTACCATGTGTGGAATTTTTAGCTATCTCGGGAATCAATCAAACGCAGGAAAACTCGTGGTCGAGGGATTGAAAAAACTTGAATACCGCGGCTATGACTCGTTCGGATTCGTGGAGGCAGTCCCTGCAACAAGTTCAGGACAGGGAAACGGAAAATTGAAACTCACGAAAAAAGTGGGGAAGATTTCCGAATTTCCACTTTCCACTTTCTACTTTCCAATCTCCAATCTCGCACTCGGACACACGCGGTGGGCAACGCACGGAAAAGTTAATTTGCGAAACGCGCACCCTCACCTTTCCGCGGACGGAAAAGTGGCGGTCGTCCACAACGGCATCGTGGAGAATCACGCGGAGCTGCGAAAAGAACTACAAAAAAAGGGGGTGAAATTCGCGAGTGACACCGACACGGAAGTGATCCCGAATTTAATCGCATCCTATTTAACTCCCCGGTTTACTGGGGGGCTACGCGAGGCGGTACGGAGAGCCGCGAAAAAATTGAAAGGACGGTTTGCTTTCGTCGCGGCGGCAGAAGGCGCGGAGAAACTCGTGGCTGCTCGCAGCGGCAGTCCGCTGATTGTCGGGATTGAAAAATTTTACCCAAAAAGCGATGATCGGCTGATCTCGAAAATCGACGGCTCCGCGTTTTTCATCGCGAGCGATGTGCCGGCTTTTTTGAAATTCACGCGCGATGTCGTTTACCTCGACGACGGCGAGATGGTGGAAATCGAACCATCGCCAAAAAACGATCATTTCCATGCGCATTTTTTCGAAATCGAAAATGGGAAGACTGTGAAAAAGCGAGTGATTTCGATTGATTGGAAATCGGGAAAAGCGGAAAAGGGCGATTTCGCGCACTTCATGCTGAAAGAAATTTTCGAGCAAAAAGAAACAATCGAGCGCGCGTTGAATCAAGACGAGCGACAAATCGAAAAAGTGGCGGAGTTGATTCGAAAAAGTTTTGGCGCCTTTTTCATTGGCTGCGGAACGGCGGGGAAGGTTTGCGCGACCGCGGAATATCTTTTTGCGAAAATCGCGCGGCGGCATGTGAATGTTATTTTCGGCAGTGAATTCGACACCCAGGAACCTTTCCTCACAAACAAAACTTTGCTAATCGCCGTGAGCCAAAGCGGAGAAACCGCGGACGTGCTGGAAGCTTTTAAGATTGCGAAGAAGCGAGGC
Source organism: Patescibacteria group bacterium (assembly GCA_018817365.1). GTDB lineage: Bacteria > Patescibacteriota > Gracilibacteria > JAHISY01 > JAHISY01 > JAHISY01. The sequence goes on from JAHISY010000032.1 coordinate 9,534, forward strand.
GTGCGAACTGTGGGCGTGGTGAACGTCGAAGGCAGCTCGGTCGCGCGGCATTCGGATGTCGTCCTACCGGTGAACGCGGGGATGGAAAAAGCGGTAGCCAGCACGAAAGCGACAACCGCGCAGCTCGCGATTTTGACTTTGCTGGCGTACGCGGTCGCGGGGAAACTCGATGAAGGCAAGCAGATGCTCGCGGAGGCGGCGAGCCAGATCAACGATCTTTTGAATCCGCGCTATTCCGAGCATCTCGAAAAAATCGCGCGGAAAATTAAAAATGTGGAGAGCCTCTACATCATCGGAAAAGCGGCGGACTACCCGATGGCGCTCGAAGCGGCGATCAAATTGCAGGAGGTGAGCTACATTCACGCGGAAGGTTTCGCGGCGGGGGAACTCAAACACGGTCCGCTTGCGTTAATCACAAAAGGAACTCCGCTAATTGCTTTCGTTCCAGCCGAAGAATATCGGGCAGATGTTCTTTCGAATGTCGCGGAAGTGAAAGCGCGCGGCGGGAGAATAATCGGCGTGAGCGCGGAAAATGACGAACTTTTTGACGAGTGGATCAGAGTGCCGAATGTCGGCAACGCACAGCCGATCGTGAACATCATCCCCATCCAACTCCTCGCCTACCACCTCGCGGTGCTGCGAAAAAATAATCCAGATTTGCCGAGAAATTTAGCGAAGAGTGTGACTGTCAAGTAAAATGTTAACAAATAATATTATGAACATGAACTGCTTACCGACAGGACCAACTGCCACCACTGAACAACAAAAAGCGGCAAACGCAACGATTGAATTAAAAGATCAAATCGACAATTTTGTATTGGCGAGCAGCCGAGTAACAAAAATTAATTTGGTTTTGACCGGCGTGATAATTATTCTAACCGCCATAAATATCATCGTCGCGTTTCTTGGTAAATGTGGTTAATCTCCGTCATTTGAAAAAATTCGAAGCAACAACTCGCGGCTTTACGGGAAAATAATCCGGACTTGCCGTGAAATTTGGCGAAGAATGCAACAGTGAAGTAAAATTGTTTTGATTTTAAATTTGAATCTCATGCAAAACACTATTGAATTTTTAAAAACGAAAGCATGGTATAGATTTCTCAAGGTTGTTTATGTAACAGTATTTTTATTAGTCATGTTTATCGTCAACAGCTTTTGGTTTGTAGAAGGCTTTAGTGAAACTTTCGGTTTTCTTTTGGGAGATGCTATAGCCATTTTTATATTTTATTTAATTCGTGGTGCTTTTTATTACATCGCAATTGGAAAATTTAATCCGAAAAAATGAACTTTAAAAAAACATTCTCTCTATTTTTACTTCTTGTTGGAGTAATGTTTTTGGCAGGCTGCACTTTTATAGAATCAGGAAGCATTTCGAGTTATGATTTGCCGGGGTTCTTTTCTGGCTTTTGGCATGGATTAATAGCTCCGTACACTTTGATAGTTAGGTGGTTCACTGATGTTTATATGTATGCAGCACCAAATAGCGGATGGTTTTATGATTTTGGATTTTTATTAGGAGTAGGCTTTTCTTTACCAATCGGATGGTTGGCGGCGATTGTTTCGACTGTTTTACTGATTCTTGGATAAAAAAACTGAAAGTTTTATATATTTTTCACCATCTAAAAAAATTCGTCACAGCAACTCGCGGAATTGTCCGAATCTTGATTTTCCTGATTCACGGATTGACTTGATTGCGAGAAAAGAAACCGCGTGTTGAAAAGAGTCTGAACCACTGATGAACACTGGGACCACTGAATTTCACTGAACACTGAAACGCGCTGAATGGTTTAATAACACGCCGACCAAATTCAGTGTGCTCAGTGCTTTCAGTGTGTTCAGCGGTTCAGACAAGATAAAAACCGCATACTGGAAAATTCAGAATGCGCGGACAGGAAAGAATCATGAAAATCCTAAAATCAAGCGAATCATGATTCAGACAAAAGAGGATCATTTCAAAGCTCCCTCCTCTAAAGTAAATCTGCCCTTTCCCTAAATCTAAAACTTTATAAAAAATAAAATTTATGATAAACTTTATAAAGTTTGATAATAAGCTATGTTAAACATTTCCCAAAAATTACGCTTCATTCAAAAAATTCGCCACAGCAACTCGC
>JAHISY010000033.1 GCA_018817365.1 Patescibacteria group bacterium
GGGTGGGAGATTCAGTTCAGCAAAATTCACAAATTGGCACGATGGGAAATACCGGTCGCGTGTGGGGTTCGACTGGCATTCATCTACATTTCGAGGTAGTGGATAATGGGGTGAAAAAGAATCCGATTGCGTATTATAGCGAGTAGTTGGTAGATGGTAGCTGGTAAATGATAAAAACAAGCGATAGCCTGTTTCGTGGTTCACTAGAAAATTTGCTAGAGAAAAGGACTTAATAATTTTCAAGACTCAAGTTTCAAATTTTCAAACAAATCTTAAATTTCAATTTTCTAAACCATGATTCATCGGATTGGATAGTTTTTAGATTTTGGATTCCCGATCAAGTCGGGAATGACAAGTGGAGTGTGGGAACGGCAAGTGGCAGTGCGTGTTTGCAGATTCCGGTGCAGGAATGATGAGAGTAACAGAAACGACAAAAAGGATTCGTGAGTTAGTGGCGAGGGTTTGAGAATGGGAGTTTTCATCCCTCGCAAAATCTTGCCGTTTCGCTTCGCTCGAAAAACTCTCATCTTTTTTTCAAAGCCCGCGATCAAGTTTTTTCATTTCTCCTCCTCACCAACTCCCACATCTCCGGAGTGATTGCTCGCGTCAAAATTAGCGCCGTTCCATAAATTATTATTCCTACCGGAATTAGCAACAACAAACTTTTATTTCCTCCAAAGAGATTGAAAAAATGAGGCTGCAGCCAAAAAACAGAAGCACCCATCGCCGCTGCCGCGAGGCAGGCTTTTCCCGCAGTTTTTAGAGTGAAGCTCACGTCAATCATTCTCCGCAAAAAGAAGAAGCCGAGAATGCAGACGAAGATTTGGCTCGCGACGCTCGTCGCTGCCGCGCCGCGAAAACCCCAAATTGGAATTACCACGAGATTGCTCACCACATTAAAAATAACCGCCGCCGCATTCACATACATTAATTTAACTTGCTGATTTCCTGCGAGGAGCGTGAAACCAAACAGATTTCCAAGGTAAGCGAAAAGCATCGCGACTAACAAAATTTGCAGCGCGATGTCCGAACCGTAAAAGTTTTCCGCGAGATTCGACAGAAACTCCGGCGAGGAAACAAGCGCGATAATCGGATACGCGAGCGTGATCCCGCCGACTGCGATTGGCAGTCCGATTAAAATTAAAAAGTCGAACGCGTGCTGCAAAAGCTGCTTCAATTTTTCGCGGTTATCTTGAAAAAGGCGGGTGATGGCTGGCAGCGCGGAATTCAAAAAGAAAATCGAAATTACCGCAAGATTCTCCAAAATCCGCGCCGCCACTCCATAAATTCCCACTTCTTCCTGACTCCGCAGCAGCGAGAGGAGAATCACATCAATTCGCACGTAAATCGTCGCGAGTAAAACCGCCGCGCCGTACGGCAGAGTTTTTGCGAGAATTTCCCGCCAAAATTTAAAATCAAACCGCAGCGAAATTTCCGTCGATTTCCGCGCCGCCAAAAAAGTTATCAAAACTTGCAGCAATCCGCCGACGATGCCGGCGACGAGGAGTTGAAAGAATCCGCGTTCCGGATCTTCCGGCAGCCAGCGAAAAATTGTCACGACCATCCAGCCGAGCGCAACAAATTTCGCAGCAATGAGAGCCAAAACATTCCATTGCATTCTCAAATCGACTTGCAAAACCGAAGAAAGTGTCCCGAAAATTATCGTTAGAAAAGTGGTTCCGCTCGCGATCGCGATTCCGAGCGGGATCGGGGTGCCGGAATATTTCGGAATCAAAAACGCGGCGGCGATTGAGAGGAGCATCGCGAAAGTTGAGAGGCAGATTCGAAGCGTGAAAATATTTCCAAAGATCTCGCGTCGTCGGTCGGGATACGCGCTCATTTCTTTCACCGCGATTTGGAAAATGCCGAAGTCGGCAATGATTGCGAAAAACGCGAGGAATTCATAAACGGTCGTGTACGCGCCGTAGCCTGATTTACCGAGGTATGTCGAAATCAGCTTCAAAATTACAATCGAAATCGCGGCGGTCATGAGGCGACCGAACGATTGAATCGCGGTGTTCGATAAAACTTTTTGGGCGGTATTCAAAGAATGATGAATGATGAATGATGAATTTTTAAAAATTTTGATTTTGAATTTATTTACAAAATTAAAAATTATAAAATTTAAAAATTAGAATCAAAGTATTCCTGCAAAATTATCCGCGCGGCTTCTGAGTCAATCAAATTTTTTTGCTGGCGGGAATCTTCACCCGCTGCTCGCAGATTCGCTTCCGCGATTCGAGAGGTGAAACGTTCGTCCGCGAGCTCGACTTTCGCGGCGGTTTTCGCCTGTAATCTTCTTGCGAATTTGCGCGCATCCTTCGTTTCTCGCGTCTCACTGTGAAAGCCGCGGGGGAGACCGACAAGGATTCGTTCCACACCATCGCGTTTGACGAGTTCGGCAAGAGTTTTAAAGATTTCCGAATTGTTCGCCAAAAAATTTCGCGCTGCCGCTACTCCGATTTTCGAATCTCCCGCCGCCAGCCCAATTCGTTTCTCGCCGAAATCGAGAGCGAGAATTTTCATCTCAGAGCGCTTCGTTAAAAAACCACTTCAAAAAATTCCACACATCGAGATCGGCGGTTGCTTCTCGAGATTCGTGGAGATACCAGCTTGGCGAGTTTGCCAGCCGGTCGCGCTTCAGCGCAATCCGACCGAGATTGAGACCTTTCACCTTCCGATCGACAGCGTACGAATAAGTCGGCGTGTAGAGCATCACTGCGGGCACCTCCTCGCTCAAAACTTCTCGCAAATTCGCGAGCCGTTTCCGGCGCTCCGCGGAATCGAAACTTGATCGAATTTGTTCAAGCCATGCGTTCACAGCGCTCGATTTCAAGTTCGAAAGATTGCTACCGCCTTCACGCGCTTCCGACGAGTGCCAAAAGGAATATGTGTCGAGATTGTAGCCGAGATTTTGCCCGAAAAGTATGATGTCGTAATCACGTTTCGTGAGTCGGTTCAAAAATTCCGGATCGGGCAAACGTTCAATCGTGAGCTTCACGCCGCGCTCCCGCCACTGTCTCGCGATCTCCTCTGCCACTGACAAAAATTCTGCTTGTGCCTCTGGAATCAAAAGTTTGAGCGCGAGCGGCTCGTCATCTTTGTACCGCAGTCGCAAGGAGGTAGACTTCGTTTTATCCGGCTCGGTTTCAATTTCTTCCTCGCTCGCCGCCGGTTCGACTGTCGGCTCCGCTGCCGTGATTTTCGCTCGCTCTGCTGTGAGCCATTTCGCTCGCTCTTCCTCATTCGCCGAATAAAAAATCCGCAAACGATCGAATTCGCCGTCTTGATTCGTCGCCACAAATTCATTTTCACCCGCCCGCAAAGTCCCCAAATTTACGGAAGCTTTATAGCTCCACGATTCGTCGCCAGCCGTGAATTTCGAAAGCTGGTAGCTGTTTACCACGACTTTGGTCGATCCTTCTGGCGCAATGCCTTCAATGAAAAATTCCGCCTCGCTTGTCGCAAAGAAATCTTCCGTGCTCGGCAGTGTAATAAAATTCGCTTTATTCGAATTCGAAAGCGGGAGAGGGACGGAAGGAGTTTCTAGGGGCGGCTGGGTCGGGGTGGTTTTCATGATTTCTTCTCCTTCCGCCGCGACTTCTGATTCGCTGTCGCGGTATTGCCAACCGGCGTCGAAAAGTGCGCCGTCCGCTCGCGAGGCATCGAATTCGTATTTCCAATCAGCGGAAGCGATCTCCAGGAGCGGAGTGTCGAGTACTTTTACTCGTCCTCCACGCGCCTCTGCGATTTTCTCTTTGTTCGTGGCAAGCTGCAGTCCGAGTCGCAGTTTTTTGTCTTTCAAAATCTCGCGATCAGTATTAAAGAAAAGTCCGACGTACTGCGGCAGCGTGAAATCATGGAACTCAAGCCGCGAATCGTTTTCAAAAGCTTTCACATTTTTTTCGCTCAAATCTTTCGTGCCCATTATTCCCTCGAGATTTTTGGCGAGCTGCTCTTCATTCTCAAAAATCCGAAAAATAATCGAATCGATAAAAGGTCGCCCGCGATAAAAATCGGGGAAAGCTGAAAGACGAATGGCATTCCCACTCACCGAATCGACAAGATACGGTCCGCAGCCCGTCGGATTCAAATTGAAATTGCTTGCGAGGAGTTCAGCCGGATTCGTATCTTTCAAAAGATGTTTCGGTAGCAGTCCGATCGAGGTATTGTAAATAAAGAACGCGTATTTTTTTTGCAATGTCATCGTCACCGTTTTCTCATCGATTTTTTCGATAGCGACATCAAGAAAATCGGCGGCGAGAGCAGGATTCGGAAAATTCTCATTTTGGAGCACATCCCGAAAAGTAAAAATCACATCGTCTGCGCTCACTAGCACACCGTCGTGCCACCGCACGCCTTCCTTGATTTTGAAAGTGTACGTCCGCTGATCCGGCGAGAGGCTGTGATCTGCGATTCCGTCCACGATTGCATTCGAAACCGGATCGAAACGGGTGAGTCCGCAAAAAATCAGTGAAGTCAGATCGCGATCGAGATTGGTTTGCGCGAGGACAGGGTTCAAAAAATTAAATTCACCGACCACTCCCTCTACGAAAGTCCCGCCGCTCGCGGGAACAGGTTCGGAATTTTCCATGAAAAAACGATTCCCAACCTGAAACGCGGAAATTAAAATCACCAAACTTAAAATCCCAATGAGGATTTTTTCGGTGAGAGTGCACGAATTAAAAAGCTTGAAAATGCCCACTTCGAATTAAAATTTAAACAAAAATTTGGGCGATTGCGCCGCCGAAAAAAAGAATTGCAAAAAAGATTGTGGCATTCGCGAGCAGCCGATCGAGACCGCGCTTGCTCGAATACGAGTTGCCTCCGCCGCCGAAAGTCGCTGAAAGTCCCGCCGATTTTTGTTGCAGTAAAATCGAAAGCGCGAGGAGGGCGGAGGAGCCGATTTGGATGTAAAAAAGAAGGGTTTGCATTTTTGAATATTAAATTAAAAAGTAAGAAATAAGAGACTGTTGGAAAAGTATTTTTGGAAGTTAATCGAGAGTTAAAAGAAAATTTTTATTATTTCCTCACCAGCCAGTGAGTGGCGATATTGAAAAGCCCGAGGATTATCGCAGCGTAGAGGTAGGTGAGCCAAATATTTTCTCCGAAAACGAGAACTTGCAGAGTCTCAAAATTGAGGACATTTATCAGCCAAACCAGCAAGCCGAAAACAATCCCGTTCACGATGAACATGAAAAGTCCGGCGGTGAGGAAGGTGATCGGCAGCGAGACAAGCTTCAAAAATGGCTTCACAAAAGTATTCAGAAGTCCGAGCACGATCCCTGCAATTACGAAAACAGGGAGATTGACTTCCGGTTTCACGGGACAGCTCGCTGCCGCTTCGCTCACGAAGCAAAGATTCCCGAGGAAGTAATCGACGAGGTAGAGCCCGATCGAATTCGCGATGATGGAGAGAATCGCTCGTCGAATCATTTTCAGCTGAGAGTTAGTAGTTTGCAGTTGGCAGTTTATTGAAAATTAGGATTTTGTGCCAATTTATCATTTAGTGATTTTTTTGACTCCAATTTTGATATTTTCGAGAGAATCTTCGGTATCAGGAGAATCGAGCTTCGAGGAAACTTTCTCTGCCAGTGTTTCGGTGGCAATATATTTCTCGTGGACTTTTAGAATTTCTTCCGCCCCTTCGAGTTGTAGTTCGATTCGGTCGGAGACGTCGTATTCCGCCTTCTTCCGTAAATCCTGAATTATTCGGACGAGATCGCGCGCATGCCCTTCCAGTTTGAGTTCGGGGGTGATTTTCGTGTCGAGCGCGACGACGATGCCGCCGTCGGATTCGACCGCCGTCCCCGATTTTCCGCGGAAGCCAAGCGTAATTTCCTCGCCACTCAAAATTTCGTTGAGAATTTTCACCCCGCTGTCCACGATTTCGAATTCTCCATTTTTCGCTGCCGCGATTATTTTTTGAATTTTCGCGCCGAATTTTTTACCAGCGACACACGCATTCACGACGACCGATTTTTCCGCAATTTTTTCTGCATCTTCCCAAACGCGAATTTCTTTAGTGTTTAATTCTTCCTTTATTGTTTCTGAATAATTTTTTTTCAAATCCGCGATAATTTTTTTTGGGACGACGACATCGACTTTTTGGAGCGGTTGGCGGACTTTCAGTTTTTTGTTTGCACGAATCTTCAAGCCAAGCGAAATAATTTTCCGTGTTGTCGCGACTTCCGCCGACAAATTTTCGTCGATTTTTTGCTCGTCGGTTTCCGGCCAATCCTCGAGATGAACAGATTCTCCGCCGGTCAAATCTTTCCAAATTTTTTCCGCTAAAAATGGTGTAACCGGCGCGAGGAGTTTCGCGACAGTTTTTAAAACTTCGAAAAGCGTGGCGTAAGCTTCGTTTTTATCTTCATCATTTTCACTTTTCCAGAATCTTCTGCGGCTACGGCGAATGTACCAATTTGTTAGCCCATCAAGGAACTTAGCGAGCGGAGCAACTGCTTTTTGAATTTCATATTTTTCAAGCGAATCGGTCATTTCGCGAATCAAAATATTCAGTTCGCTCAAAATCCAACGGTCGAGCGGGTTCCCCCCAGATATCTGGGGGGTTAACTCTTTCGGCTGCCAGCCGTCGGCGTTCGCGTACGTCGTGAAAAAATAAAAAGTATTCCAAAGAGGAAGCAGTACGCTTCGAAGCGTTTCGTCCACGCCGCGCTCACTGAAGCGCAAATCTTCTGCGTGTGTTACCTGTGATTGCA
>JAHISY010000034.1 GCA_018817365.1 Patescibacteria group bacterium
AAGCGATGATTTCGATGACAAAAATTCCGTCGGCAGGGATTTCAAATTTCGTTTCAACCTCCTTCCATTCGTAAATCTGCCCGCCGGGGGCGGCGGAGAAATTGTCGCGAGTGAAGAGTGGTTTTGACAATTTGAAAGAAAGTAAGAATTAAGAATACAGGATTAAGTTGCGCTGTTGTAAAATCCCCCTCTCGCTTTGCTCGTTTCCCCCTTTACGAAAGGGGGACTTTGTAGCCCCTCTTTCGCGATAGTCCGCCGAAGCTCGGAAGCGAAGGCTGGGTAAAGAGGGGTTGGGGAGATTTTATGAAAGAATGCAAAACTATTTTTTGTAAAAAAAGTTTTCGGAAACAGGAATAAATCCATCATTCGCAAGTGCGCACAAAATTTCCCCGTCGTCTTCACATCCCTCTTTGTAAATCTTTTTTAATTCTGTTGAAATGTTGGCAACATCTTCACCGTAAAAAGCTATTCCTAATTTGGAATTTGTTGCGAGATTTGTAATTTTTGCGTAAATCATTTTAAAAATTAGATAAATTTTGGATTCCCGCTTTCGCGGGAATGACAAAAGGGGTTATTTCCCCAAAATCGCAATCACATCGCTCTCCTGAATGAAAAAATACTCGTCCGTGCCGAGCTTTACTTCTGTCGGACCGTACTTCGAATACAGAACCGTGTCTCCTGCTTTTACGCTCAAACTTTCGCGTTTCCCGTCTTTCCCGATTTTGCCCGGACCGACTGCGACGACGGTCGCTTTTTGCGGTTTTTCCTTGTCCGCGGTGTCAGGGATGAAAATCCCGCTCGCGGTTTTTTCGAGTTCTTTTTCTGGTTCAATGAGGATGTAATCGTTCACCGGCTGGATTTTTGGAGTTTTGGACATTTTGGGAGGGTTAAATAAATATTCAACGGGCGCGAATTCTAAAGTCCCGCTCGCTTGAAGTCAAGAGGTTCACGCCTTAGAATGAATTTCGTGCAAAAAACAGGCAGCGAAATAATTTGCGAAAGTTTGATTGCGGAAGGGGTTTCCACGATTTTCGGCTATCCCGGTGGGACGGTGCTGCCGCTTTACCACACCCTCACGCAATACTCTAAAAAACTCCGCCACATTCTCACGCGGCACGAGCAGGGAGCGGCATTCGCAGCGGATGGTTACGCGCGAGCTTCCGGAGAAGTCGGCGTTTGCATCGCGACGAGCGGACCGGGTGCGACGAATTTAATCACCGGCATTGCCGATGCTTATCTTGACTCCATCCCGCTCGTGGCGATTACCGGACAAGTTGCCAGCAATCTTGTCGGCACGGACGCTTTTCAAGAAGCCGATGTTACAGGGATCACGTTGCCGGTTACGAAGCATAATTATTTGATCACAAAAGCTGAAGACCTTGCTCCCGCTATTAAAGAAGCTTTTCATCTCGCGCGGACTGGTCGACCGGGACCGGTTCATATCGATGTGGCGAAGGACGCGCAAATTTATTCCGCCGAATTCGATTATCAAAAAATTCCGATTCGGCTGTCCGGCTATCTCGAGCGGGGGGGAGCTTCCGCAAAACAAATTTCAAAAGCGGTGGAGCTGATTCGCTCCTCCCGCCGACCGATCGTGATTTCCGGTCACGGAGTTCTCATTTCGGGAGCATCAAACGAGCTGCAAAAATTCGTCCAAAAAATCGACGCGCCGGTTTGCGCCACGCTGCTCGGGATTTCTTCGGTTCCTTTCGGCTTCAAAAATTATCTCGGGATGCTCGGGATGCACGGTTCGCCGGAAGCCAACTTCGCGATCAGCCACGCGGATTTGATCGTCTCCGTCGGCGCGCGTTTCGATGACCGGATTACCGGAAAATTATCCGAGTTTGGCAGTGGCGCGAAAGTAATTCACATTGACATCGACTCCGCAGAGGTGGGCAAAATTGTCGCCACTGATGCGCCAATCATTGCTGATGCAAAAGACGCGCTCAAAAAATTAACCCGCCAAGTTCCCCAACAAAAACATTCTTCGTGGCATTCCCAAATCCGCGGGTACTCGCAGCAAGTCGAAGCCAAGTTGCGCGAGATTGACGCGCAGAGAAAACTCAAACAGCTGAAAGCCTACGAGGTCGTCCACGCGGTGAATCGCGCCTCGCCGAACGCTTTCATCGTTTCCGATGTCGGGCAAAATCAGATGTGGGCGGCGATGCACTTTCGATTCAAAACTCCGGGTCGCTATCTCACTTCCGGCGGACTCGGTTCGATGGGGTTCGGGCTGCCTGCGGCGATGGGGGCGGCGGTGGCGGTTGAAGATAAAATTAAAAAGAAAATTCCGGTGTGGTGTCTCACGGGCGACGGAGGGATTCAAATGAATTTGCAAGAACTGACAACGCTCGCGCAAGAAAAGATTCCACTCAAAATCGCGGTATTCAACAACGGTTTTCTCGGGATGGTGCGGCAGTGGCAGGAGCTTTTTTACGAAAAAAATTATTCCGCCACCCCGCTTTTCAACCCCGATTTCGTGAAAGTGGCGGAAGCGTGCGGACTTACCGCCTTCCGCGTTTCGAAACCTTCCGAAGCTCTTCGCATCACCCAAAAAGCCGCGAACACTCCCGGTCCGGTACTCGTGGATTATTTGATCGAGCCGGAGGAAAATGTTTTTCCGATGGTCGCGCCGGGAGAGGCTTTGAAAAACACGAGGATAAAATAAATTTATCTCCCCTCTGCTTTTTGAGTAGCATTTTGATAAGTTGGCTCAAAAACTTCGTCAGTTCTTTTGCGCGCAGCGGTTTTAATTTTTTTAGGATCTTTATCCTCTTTGGTCGTGTGTCGTTTCTCGGTTCGGTGGAGGTCTTGCGTGGCGTTCATCGCGGTATTCATTTTGAAAAAAATTAAAGGAGATGATATTAGCAAACTTTTTTATTTCAACAACTTCGCCA
>JAHISY010000035.1 GCA_018817365.1 Patescibacteria group bacterium
AAAAGATTGAATCCTTTTCCGGTGATTCCCTGCGGAGTGGAAATGTAAATTTTCGCTGTTTTTGTTTTTGTGGCGAGGAATTTTTCCGCCGTTCCGTCGGATGAAAAATTGTCCGCATTCACGATCGCCGCGCGATAATTTGGAAAATATTTCTGCAGTCCTCGATCGATTTGCCGCGTGACAAAAGCGATGTTGCCAGCCTCATTCAGCGATGGGATGCCGATGAGCAAGTCAACTTGTTTTATCCGTTGCGGATTGATCTCGCGACGTGGTTTTGTTTGTATTTTGATGTATTAGTTTAACAAAAAAGCTGAATTTTTGCAAGCTTGGAATTGTTTCTGAATTGTAAATTTTTCCGACATCAAAAGTTAAATTTCGCGAGCTAATATTTCCACGAGTTCGAAAATAATTTTGTTAAGTTTTTCCACATCTTTTTTTCGCGGTCGGAGAGTTTTTTCATTGAGATAAAGTTTGTGATTGAATTCGATTTGAATGCCCGGCAGGCGGTGGCGCGAACAATGCTCGCCGATCACGAACTTCCCTCCGAATGGTTTGTTCACGTTCACAGACAAACCTTTTTTTTGGAAGAATTTTAGAATTTTCAGCGTGCGGGAGCGCGAGCAGGTCGTGAAATCTCGGTTGCCGAGGCAGACATCAGGGCGCGCTTTGCCGGCATCGCTTTTGGTTGCTGGGGCGACTGACCACATCGAATGCCCGTCAATCAGAAACTTCATTTTTGGCTTGAGCTTTTCAATTTCGGCGTGAAAAGTGGTGTGATATTTTTTCACACGTTCAAAAATCGCTTTTTCGCTCGGCGGTTCACGGTAAATTTGTTTGCCGTTTTCATCGATGCTCACGACCACACCGTCTGCGCACAATTGACATTCCATCTCGATATCGTCGGGAGCGCGATTGGGATCAGCGACAAGCCGTGAAATTTTCGCCTTCACGACGTGAGCATTCGAAGCATTAAAAATCTCATCGGTAAAAGGATCTGCGCTTTTTTTGATTTCAAAATCGGAAAGCAACATCAGCCGTCGTAACTCTGCCGGCACGAAAGTCGAGCAGTGCGGAATCGAAATAAGGATTGGGAGAAGATTCATTAGAAAAATTTATTTTGCAAGTGCGAATTTAACAATCGCATCAGCCACGTTTATTTTTGTCGTCTTACTGAATGCTCGAAATTCTGGACAACGATTCACTTCCAATAAATAAAATCCTTCTTTTGTGAGAGCGAGGTCCACTCCGCCGATGTCAATTTGCTGTTGCTTGCAGATTGAAACCGCCTCACTCACAATTTTAGAAGGTAGTTTGGCTGGTTCGAATCGAGCTCCCGCCGCATAATTAGCCGCTATTGATCCCGGTTTTGGGATTTTGCGAATTGATCCCAAAGATTCATTTCCGACCACAAAAACACGATATTCAGCAAGAATTTTGAGGTAATTTTGGACAAGAATTCCGATTTTATTCTTGGCAAGATGATTGGCAAGTGCAGCGCGAGATCGAAAAACCATGACACCTTCTCCATGTCGTCCGAGTGCGGGTTTGACAAGATATGGCGATGTCAATTCGTTTTTTTTCGGTAACCTCTCCTTTTGATCGAGGAAAAGTGTCGGAATTTGGCGAATATGTTGGGTTTGGATCGTAGGTAAAAATATTGTTTTATATAAACCACTCACGATACTTTTTATCGTGTCGGTGAATTGTATTTTCCAGTTTGCGGCGAGAAAAACAAGTCCAACCATTTTGATATAACTACCAAGAACGCGACGAAAAATAATCCGACTTTTTTTGAATTGAGCAGTAAAATCTTTTTCTCTCAGAAAAATTTTAGTTCCTTGATCGTGGAGCTCGACTCTGATTTCATGTGGCGAGATAATCTGAACAGAATTTCCATGAGTGCGAGCAGACTCTGCAATTTTGCGTTCCTCCCATCCTGCTTCCGTGCCGATTACTAAGATGTAGTTTTTCATGAAAGAAAGTTTAATCGATATGCGCCAAAACTTAAATCAAATTTTCAATCTCCGCACCGCCGAGATTCGCGATTACTTGAAAATTCCACGTTAAATCAATTCCAATCGGAAGTGAACAAATATTTGTCGGACGGATAAAAATTGGAGATTTGCTCACAGCTTTTATTCTAACCGTTGCAAAGCTGTTTGGAAATTCCTAAACTTCCGCAATATTCTTTGATGCGCCGCAAAAAAGCAATTGTCTTCACCGAATATCTCCACAAACTGGAGAGTGTGGAATCGGCTCAAAGAGCTGGTTTCGCTGCGGTTCTTGTTACTCGCAAAATTCGCAATGGGGCTGCCAAAGTTTTTGATGAAATTTTCGAAATGGACTTAAACCAACGCGAAGTTTGGGATGATTTAGCCAAAAAACTGAAAGCCAAGTACAACGTCAAAGCGGTGGTTTCCAATTACGATCATTTTGTGGTGCAGCGCAGTTATCTCGCGGAAAGATTGGGAGTCGCTTCCACCGCAGTTTACGCAGCCTGCTGCACTCGCAACAAAGTTCTCATGCGCAAGGCGCTAGCGGTGATTCCCGAAAATATCGAATTCGAGGAAGTGAAAACTCTCGCGGAAGCAAAAAAAGCGCGCAAAAAATTAGGAGGCGATGTTTATCTTAAATCGATTGCCGGAATCAAATCGCGCTGTATTTTTCATGTGAAAAGCGAAGCCGCGCTCACCCGCGCATGGAAAGAATTTTGCCGGCTCAAAGCCGAGCTCGACGAAGAACTTTACAACGATTTCCATTATCTCGATTTTCGTTTCAATTATCCGAATCCCCGTAAAACCGTCCTCGTGGAAAAAGCAATCGAAGGCAAACAAATTACTGTTTGTTCGCTCGTCGACAGCCATCGCATTTGGCACGCGCCGTCGGTTTGCGATGTCGCGACTGCGGCAGAAATTGGTCGCGATGACTCATTTCTCGCTTTTCGAATTCTTCCTTCGCAGCAGCCGAAAGGGATTTGGCGGGAGGCGAAAAAAATAACCGAAACTGCGATTCGCATTTTGGGTTTGCGGAATTGCGCGATTCATTCGGAATTAATTATTGAGCCGGATGGAAAAGTCAAAATTATCGAGATTGCCAGCCGCATCGGCGGTTATCGCACTTTGATGTATTCTCACGCTTACGGTTTTTATCTTCCCGACTTGGTAATTCGCGCGGTGACTGGTCGACCAGTAAAAATAAGAAAAAAGGCGCAACAGTTTGTTTCACTTCTCGAGCTTTTTCCGAAAAAGAATGGGAAGTTTGCGAGAATTGAAAACTTGAAAGAATTGAGGAAAGATTCCTCTTTTGATCACATAAAAATCAAAGCGAAACGAAACCAAGCGGTTGGTCTCGCGCGGGAGAATTTCGAGCCGGTGGCAGCGATTTTGCTGAAAGGCAAAAACTACAAAGAACTGGAAAAAAAGAGTTTCTATTTTCAGGAAAAATTAAACGTAGTAGTGCGATAGATTCTTTCGAGAAGCTGAAACTTCTGCTAAACTCTCGCAAGTTTGGTTCTTGGCTAATGGTTTTTGGTTCAGTCGGTTAGCGAAGATTGAAGCTAAAAACTGAATTATGTTTTCAACATTACATATTTAAAATTATGTCTTCCGCATACACCGCCGATCAAATTCAAGTTCTCGAGGGGCTCGCGCCTGTCCGCAAGCGACCGGGAATGTACATCGGTTCGACAGACTCGCGCGGTTTGCATCATCTTATTTGGGAAGTCGTTGACAACTCGATCGACGAGGCGATGGCGGGTTACGCGAGCGAAATTAAAATTATTCTCCAAAAAGACGGCGGCTGTTCGGTAGAGGATGACGGACGCGGTATTCCTGTCGAGACTCACAAAACGACCGGTAAATCAGCGCTCGAAACAGTCCTCACCGTTCTCCATGCCGGTGGCAAATTTGGCGGCGAGGATAGCGGCTACAAAGTTTCCGGCGGACTGCATGGTGTCGGCGTGTCGGTCGTCAACGCGCTTTCCAGCAAAATCGTGGCGGAAGTTTTTCGCGACGGGAAACATTACTCGCAAGAATTCCGCGACGGCGGCAAGCCAATCGGCAGTTTAAAAACGATCGGCAGTTCGAAAAAAACCGGCACAAAAATCACTTTTTATCCCGACCCCGTGATTTTCAAAGAAGGGATAGAGTTCAAGCTCGAAAAGGTTCTCACGCGGTTGCGGCAGCAGGCGTATCTCACCAAAGGAATTCGAATCGCGATTCTCGATGAGAGGGTAGGGAAGCGGTATAAATTTTATTTCGAGGGGGGGATCAAATCATACATCGCGAACCTAAACCAAAATCGGGAGCGGCTGACGGATGTTTTTTATGTTGAAAAAGAAAATCAGGATGCGCTCGTCGAGGTGGCGTTGCAGTACACGAACGCTTTCAGCGAAGAAGTTTTCAGTTTCGCAAACAATATTCATACCATCGATGGCGGCACACATCTCACCGGATTTCGCACCGCGCTCACTCGCGAAATCAATTCGTACGCGCGAAAGACAGGACTGCTGAAAGATAACGAAACGAATCTCACGGCGGAGGATGTCCGCGAAGGGTTGACCGCAATTATTTCGGTGAAAGTGAAAGATCCGCAATTCGAGGGGCAGACGAAAGGAAAATTGGGAAATGCGGAAGTTCAATCGGCAGTGAATTCAATTTTTGGCGCGGCATTCGAAAATTATCTCGAGGAGCGACCGGCTGCCGCGAAAGCAATCGTCGGTAAATGCGCGCTCGCCGCGCGTGCGCGGATTGCCGCTCGCGCCGCTCGCGATACCGTTCTTCGAAAGGGCGCGCTCGAAGGTTCAAACCTGCCCGGCAAACTTGCCGATTGTTCGTCTCGCAAGCCGGAGGAATCCGAACTTTATATCGTCGAGGGTGATTCTGCCGGCGGTTCGGCGAAACAGGGAAGGGATCGGCACACGCAGGCTATTCTCCCGCTGCGCGGAAAAATTCTAAATGTCGAGCAAGCTCGGCTCGATCGGATGTTGGCAAATAATGAAATTAAAAATCTCATCCTCGCGTTCGGCACGAGCATCGGAGAGACTTTCGATGTGAAAAAACTTCGTTACCACCGCATCGTGATTATGACGGATGCGGATGTCGACGGCAGCCACATTCGGACGTTATTACTTACGCTTTTTTACCGCCACTTCCGATCGCTCGTCGATGGCGGGTTCGTTTACATTGCCGTGCCGCCGCTTTACAAAATCGCGAAAGGCAAGCAAGTTTGGTACGCATACACCGAAGAGGAAAAGTTCGAAATTCTGAAACGCGAGAATTTAGCCGTGGCAGAAATTTCCGAAAATAATGAGGAGGAGACTGAGACTGAGGAAGATTCCGAGGAAACGAAGGAAACGAAAAAGAAGAGTGTGGGCGGGGTGAAGATTCAGCGTTACAAAGGTCTCGGCGAAATGAATCCCGAACAACTGTGGGAGACGACGATGGATCCCGCGCGGCGAATTCAGCTGCGAGTGGTGATTGAAGATGCGGAAAAAGCGAATCAAGTTTTCGAAACCTTGATGGGTCCAGATGTCCCGCCGCGGAGGAAATTCATCCAAACCCATGCGAAGAATGTCGTGAATTTGGATATTTAGAATTTTTAAACGAGCGCGAAGAGAAGGAAATCTTCAATTTTCTTTTTCATCTCGTCGGAATTTACTTACAAAAATAGCCCGTTCCCGAGGGAGTAGGCTATTTTTGGTTCGGCTACCTATTTAATCAAATCAAATCCGAAGATCTGAATCAACTAAGCGATTAAATATTTCTAGAATTACCGAAGTAACTTTCGAAATAAAAAATCTCAGTAACTGAACAAATATAGTATAGCAAACTTGGACGGAAATTGCAAATCGATTTTGTCTTTTCTCTGTGAATTATTTTAATTTAATCGCAACGATTTCCGATTTGCTGCCAGTGCGTAGCGTCGGTCCCCACACTCCGGTGCCACTGGAAATATAAACTGTGAAGCCATTTTCTTGGTGCAAACCATATTCGTATCCGTCGTAAATCCATTTGGCGAGGAGTGTGAAGGGGAAGATTTGACCGCCGTGCGTGTGGTTTGAAAGTTGCAAATCAATTCCCAAATCCCGCGCATCCCGAAAATCCACATTCGGTTTCCAGTATAAATTTTGATGTTCAATTTTATTTTCACCAATGCTGGTGGGGGAGTGAAGAAGTAAGATGTTTACTTTCTCACTATCGAAATTTGAGTTATTCTCGACAATTTTGCGGATATTTTTGTTTTCGCCATTCTCAGGGTACCTGATTCCAATCAGCTGTAGACCAGCTAGATCAACTATCTCATCCTCCAAAATACGGATGTCGAGCTTGCGTAAAATTCTCAAAGAATCTTCAGTTCCACGGTAGCCTTCGTGATTGCCGCTTACAAAATAAACTCCGTTTTGAGTTTTAATCTCGTTCAACAGGTGGATGTATTTTTCGATTCCATTTGCGCTGCCGTCTAATAAGTCTCCAGTGATTACCACAATTTCCGCGTTGAGCTGATTGATTTCGCTGATTACTTTTTTCAAAAAGCTTTCGCCCAAAACACCCCCCAAGTGCAAATCTGAAATTTGCACGATTGTTTTCCCGCTCCACGATTGGGGGAGATTTTCAAGATTAATCTCAATATTTTTCACGACAGGATGAAAAACATTCCAAGCTCCAATCAAGGAATAAGTAATCGCACAAAAAATTACAATCTTGCCGACAAGTTTGAAATTCAGTTTTTTTCGAAAAATTCTCACCATACCGATTACTATCCACGCGACGAGTATCATCCAAATTAAATTCAACAAAATTCCGAACCACACCCCGAAACCCAAGCTAAAAATTTTTGCTAATAAATTTTCTTCTCGGCGCAATAATACAAAAGAAGCGATAAACCCTAAAAACAAGAGCTCTAAGGTTAAGCGCAATTTTAGCCGTGCTTTTTTGTTTTGAATTGCAAAGGCACGAATAAAGAAATCGTAAACTACGAAGTGAGAGGTCAGTAAAATCGCGAGAAGAATCTGGAAAAACATTGCGCCCATTTTAGCCTATGTTCCTATTGCATCGACTGGATCAATTCGGATCGCTTTCGGCGCGGGACAAAAACCGAAAAAGATTCTGACAAATACCGAAAAAACAAAATTCGACTAAAATCGAGAGGGGGAGTGAATGAGGTGCTAGTCTTCGAGATTATTCAAAAAAGGAACTCTAATCTCGCCGAGACAGATGCCGATCACGCCTTTTTTTCTCGAGTTAAGTCAAAATTTTTATTCCACCCCTCCTTCCAACTCTTTCGTTTCTTCAAGCTGAATTTTGATTTTGCCGAGCACGTTCCGCAAAACAAATTCTGCAAACTCCTCTGTTTTTTGAAACTCGGTTTCTAACTTCTTCTTCTCAAAAAAATCGCGGAGAATGAAGGCGGTGAGTTTCCACAAGCTCGGAAACAGTTTGTCTTCCGGTGAAATCGCAGTCGCGAGGAGGCGAGTGGGTTGTGTGAGTCCGAATTCCAGCAGTCCGAAACTCCACACGTCGAGAGTCTGCTTGATTTCCGGCGGAAATTTTCCGCCCGTCGCGAGCGCGCGGTTTCCGGCTTTCGGAGCTTCGAGCAGCTGCGCGGATTCGTCGAGCATCATCTCAAATTCTTTTTGCGCCTCCGCCTCGACGAGCGCGAGAATTCCGAGAATGAGACCGGCGGGAATGTTGTGATCGAGGCAGCGGGAAATCAATAGCATCACCGCGGTATTCGAGTGGGTTTGCAGGAATTTCCCGATTACTTTCGCGAGTCTATTATCTTTCGCGCGCGCTTTGCCTTCCGCCTTTTTTAAAGCTCTTTGAGCCTTTTGCGTTTTCCTGATTTTATCGCGAAAAACTTCATCTGAAGCTTCCGCCGCTTTTGTGCCGGATTCTTCGTTGTCGAGCGGAGACAGGTTTTCGAGTCCCATTCATTCAATGATTAATAATCAATGTGCAATGCTTAATTAACTGGTAATTACACATTGATCATTGTACGTTGCAAATTGTAGATCCATTCATTCTTCGTTTTCTTCCAGCTCGTGGATTTTATTCTCGATTTTTTCGAGCATCTGTTTCGCCTTTTTTTTCAGAATCTTTTTCGTTTTTTTCGGAGCAAATTTCAATCCCAAAACTGAAGCAATCGCGCCGCCGATTATTAAACCGGCGAGTAATTTTCCGCCTCCGCCTTTTTCGGAATTTTCATCTTGTTCAGCCAAATCTTAGTGATTTAAAGAATCCATTCCCCAAATTTGGTAAATCCAGCGGTAAATCATCTCTGTCACGGTGATGAAAATTCCAAAGAAAAGCCAAGTCGTAGGCAAAATTGTAAATAAAACTACGGTTGCTCCTTTCCCGCCACTGCCACCCACCGCCAATTCTGCTGCCGAGGAAAAATCTTGTCCGAGTTTGTAAATCAGCATGTTCGTAATGATCGTGGCTAAAACTGCAAATATAATTCCGTAAATTGCGATGAAATTTTCGCGCGGCGACTGTGAATTCGAAAGCTCGAGGATAAACATGCTGGCGAGCGCGGCTACCACGAGCTGGAGGGAGGAGATGAGGAAAATTATTTTTAAATTTTGCGCGAAACCGATTATTCCAAAAAAGTAAACGGGGAGGAGAAAAATGAAAATCAAAATATTCAGCGAAATGATGTGTTTGATTACTCCTCGAATTTCCGCATATTTTTCGCGATCCAACATTCCGAAAAGAAAAGCTCCCAAACTGTTCGCGACGAGACCAGTGATAAATCCCATCATGATTGCTGAAAATATCACAAAAGGTCCGGTGACGCTTCCGCTGTCCATCGTTCCGAGACCGATGAGTACGAAAATCAACAAAACAAACATTCCGACAATGCCCACGCCGATGCCTGAAAGAGCTTTGAAAAAGAGAAGTGAGAATTTTACTTCGCGAGGAGGAAGAAGCATTGTTTGGGGGATTAAAAAATTTTAATTTTTACAATTTTTGCAATTCCTGCCTGCCGGCAGGCAGGTTTAAATAAATTTTAATTTACTAAACTTTAGATTTTTTTGAATATTCTGCGGTGGAAAATTATCAGCAGCGTTATCCCAATTGTGAGGGCTGCGTCTGCGAGATTGAAATTCGGAATGATGGAAAGCGAGATGAAATCAGTGACTTTTCCGAAGAAAATTCTTTCCGTGAGATTTCCGAATGCTCCGCCGAGCAGCAGCGCGAATGCGACCACCCCGATTTTAGATTCTTTTTTCACATTTTTCACGAAAAGATTTCCTAAAAAAATAATTGCAAAAATTGAGAGCAAAATTATCAAACTGCGCGGGAAGGGAATTCCGAACGCGAGATTCGAATTTTGCGTGAATTCAAGCTTCAAAAAAGGGAAAATTTCGACTGTCTGCGCGGGTACGAGAAATTTCCGCGCGAGAAATTTCACAAAAAAATCGAGAGAAGCGACGAGCGCGATTCCCGCGAATAGAA
The DNA here is from genome assembly GCA_018817365.1 of Patescibacteria group bacterium. Lineage (GTDB taxonomy): Bacteria > Patescibacteriota > Gracilibacteria > JAHISY01 > JAHISY01 > JAHISY01. The sequence continues at coordinate 9,459 of JAHISY010000035.1, forward strand.
GAATATTCTGTTTTTGCATCAAAGAAAGATTAAAGGATAAAGGGTTAAGAATAAAGTTTTTGGGGAGAAGTTGGAAAATCAGAAAGTTGGCGATAAACTTCAGCTCGTTTTGGGCAATTTAAAATTTTTATTTTTTACTTTTTAATTTCCATGGATTACAAATTCCTACCCGCTGCGGATTCTGAAGTTCACGAGTTGATCAAAAAAGAAGAGCGGAGGCAGGCGAGCGGACTCGAATTAATCGCGAGCGAAAACTATGCCTCGTCCGCAGTTTTGGAGGCGATGGCTTCGGTTTTTCAGAATAAATATTCCGAAGGCTACGTAGGGCGAAGATATTACGCGGGAAATGAAGTTGTCGACGAAATAGAAACGCTCGCAATCGAGCGCGCCAAAAAACTTTTCGGAGCCAATTTTGTGAATGTGCAGGCTCTCTCCGGTTCTCCCGCAAATTTGGCAGTTTACTTCGCGCTCATCGAGCCGGGCGACAAAATTCTCGGTTTGAAACTTGATCACGGCGGGCACCTCAGCCATGGTCATCCGATTAATTTTACCGGCAAAACTTATGATTTCGTTCAGTTTGGCTGCAATCCTAAAACTGGCAGGATTGAAATGGACGAGGTTGAAAAATTGGCTCGCGAACATCAGCCAAAAATGATTGTGGCGGGATTCAGCGCTTACTCGCGAGATTTCGACTGGGTTCGTTTTCGTAAAATCGCGGACGAGGTGGGCGCGCTCGCGTTCGCCGACATTGCCCACATTGCCGGTTTGATTGCGGGCAAACAGATTACCGGACCGATCGAAGCGGGCTTCGATGTGGTTACCACCACGACTCACAAAACTTTGCGGGGACCGCGGGGAGCTTTGATTTTTTCAAAAAACGAGGAGATCGCCAAAAAAATTAACCGCGCGGTTTTTCCGGGGATTCAAGGCGGACCGCACGAGCACGTCATTGCGGCGATTGCCGTCGCGCTCGGCGAGGCGCTGCAGCCGGAGTTCGCGGAATATTCCAAGCAAGTTATCGTTAATTCCAAAAAACTCGCGGCGGAATTGATTTCTCGCGGATTCGAAATCGTGTCCGGCGGGACAGACAATCATTTGATGGTCGTCGATTTACAAAATAAAAATGTCGGCGGTCGCGAATTTACCACCGCTCTCGATTGCGCGGGAATTTCCGCTTCCGCTTCCACTATTCCGAATGATCCGAACCCGCCGATGAAACCGAGCGGGATTCGATTCGGCACGCCGGCGATTACCACGCGGGGGATGCGGGAAGCCGAAATGGAAAAAATTGCAGAGTGGATTTCGCAGGTCGCGGGGAATTGGGAAGATTCTGAAAAGTTGACGTCAATCAAAAAAGAAGTAGGGGAGCTGGCGGCGCAGTTTCCGGTTCCGGGAATTTAGTCAATGTGCGATGGACAATATTGCTTGTTGAAAAATATTTAAACGAGGCGGATTACAAAAAAGCGGTTTAATCCGACGGGCTACCCAACACCAGGGAATTTAGTTTTTTGAATCAACTTCTAACTTAATTTCGAAAGAATAATTTGACTTTTCTTATTTTGGATCATTTATTTTGTTTAACATCTTCAAAAGCATCGCAAGTGCTTTTCGCGGATTTTGTGAATTATTAAAAGTAGCCAAAATTTCATCTCTAAAAATAAGTATTGATCCGAACTCTTCTTCATCGAGAAGGTAATTCAAGTCTCCCTCTAATAAGGTATTATTACAGGCAATGATTCCTTCTTTGAATTCGCGAGAAATAAAGGTTTTCATCTATTTTTTAGTCGTTTAAAATTAAAAAAGCTTCGGGTCGGGAGTCTAAAGAACTGGCTGTAAAGTTCTAGAAATAAGAAATCGACTTACTCTATTAACCTGAAGAGCAATAGTATCTATTTCGTGCGAGTTGTCGATAGAGCTGTTTGGCTTCAAGCTGGGTCGGAAACTAGCTCCTAAAGCAGTTTGTAAATCTATTTCGATTTCTTGAGCACCTTTGGGATTTTTATTGTTATCGTTTTCGTTTTCCATAATTTAGTTGGTTAAAAATAAAAAGGAGGTAAAATTAACTCACTTCTTTTTTAAAAGCAAACCATGAAAAGCATTAAAATCGGTATCATCGGCTTCGGCGTCGTCGGCTCGGGTGTAGTGAAAGTTTTGCAAAAAAATTCCGCTGAAATTGAAAAACGAGTTGGCAGGAAGATTGAGATTGCGGCAATTGCGGATCTCGATTTGAAAACTGATCGCGGAGTAAAAATTGACCGCAAAATTCTCACGACTGACGGATTCGCGGTTTGCCGGAATCCTAAAATTGACGTCGTCGTCGAGCTCGTCGGCGGGACGGGGATTGCCGCCAAATTCATCGAAACCGCGCTCGAAAACGGGAAACACGTGATTACCGCGAACAAAGCTTTGCTCTCCGAAAAAGGCGAAAAGCTTTTTCAGCTTGCGGAGAAAAAAAAGAAGCTCCTTCTTTTCGAAGCGGCGGTGGGAGGCGCGATTCCCATCATTCGCACGATTAAAACTTCACTCGCGGGCGAGCAAATCGAAAAAATTTATGGAATCCTCAACGGGACTTGCAACTACATTCTCACGAAATTGGCGAACGAAGGCGGTGACTTTGCCGAAGTTCTCGCCGACGCGCAAAAACGCGGTTTTGCGGAAGCCGATCCGACGCTCGATATTGAGGGCGGTGACACCGCTCACAAAATCGCTTTGCTTGCGTCGATCGCGTTTGGTACGCAGGTGGATTTCAAACAAATTCACATCGAAGGCATCACGAAGCTGTCGGCTGCCGATTTCGAATTTGCGCGACGGTTGCAGCGCAAAATTAAACTCATTGCCGTCGCTAAAAAGGAAAATGGCTCGCTCGAAATTCGCGTTAATCCGACTTTGCTTTCCGTCGACTCTCCGCTTGCAAAAATTGACGGTGTGACGAATGCAGTTGCCTTTCACGGTAAAAATTTAGGTGAGATTATTCTTTCCGGACCGGGGGCAGGGAGTCTGCCGACTGCGACGGCTGTCGTCGGCGATATCATCGAAGCAGCGCGCGGTTCAGGCATAGCGAATCGTGGCATGGCGGAAGATTCGCTCGAAAAATTTCCAATCAAAAAAATTGAAAATGTTGAGAGTGAATATTATTTGCGTTTCGGCGTGAAGGATGAGGCGGGCGTGATTCGTGATATTTCGAAAGTATTGGCGAAATTTGATTTGAATATTCGCGACATCCTCCAGCTTGATTTGAAAGAATTTCAACGCGAAGTTCCGCTTGTTATTTTGCTGCATAAAAATTCCGAATCGAAAATTCGAAAAGCAGTGGGGGAGATCAATCGGTTGAAATGCGTGTGCGGAAAAACGGTTGTTTTACGAGTAGAAGAATGAATCAAGCAGTTTTCGTGCTAAAATCCAAATGAAATGAATCTTCAAGCAGGCACCATTACGCAAAGAAATACCCGTAAGATTTTGCGGGGAGTTAGTCCGTGGGAAAAAGTTCGAGGAATTTGGAAAGATAAAAAAATTGACAGCCTAAAACATCAGCAAAAAATTCGCCAAGAATGGAAATAATTACACTCGATACAAACGCGGTAATTGACTATTTTAAGGGTGTTTCAGATGTGGTGAAAAAAATTGATGGTTTACGCGAGAAGGGTGTGCGCTTTGCTGTTTCCGTAATTGTAGAATTGGAACTTTTGAGTTTACCGAACCTTGATTCTCTCGACGAGTTGCAAATTTTAGACTGGTTAACCCAGATTTATGTTTTGCCAGTTGATTCAGCGATAGCTCGCCAAGCTGCTGAAATTCGCAGAGAAATGAAGATCAAAACTCCTGATGCGATTGTGGCTGCTACGGCAGTTTTTCTTGGAGGTAAATTTATTTCGCGAGATAAAAAATTGCAAAAAATAAAAGGGTTAAAGCTAATCTGATTTTTTCGGCTAAACTCCAAATAATTTTTTAAGTTCTGCGTTTTGCATTCTAAATTCAAGGTCGCTCTCGTTCACGATTGGCTCACTGATTTCGGCGGGGCAGAGCGCGTGCTGCTTGCTTTCCATGAGTTGTTTCCCGATGCGCCGATTTTCACCACTTTTTTTCGACCGGAGAATTTGCCGATGTTCGCGGATGCGGATATTCGAACAAGCTACCTTCAAAAAATTCCGTTTGCGCGGAAACACCACCGTCTCTTTTTTCCGATGATGCCGGCGGCGGTTGAGTCGTGGGATTTCGGCGAATTCGATCTCGTGATTTCCGACAGTTCGTCCGGCTGTGCGAAAGGAATCATCACGAAGCCGGAGACGCTCCACATTTGCTACTGCCACAATCCGAACCGCGCATTGTGGGACGGCGCTCACGAATACCTTCGCCTTCACGAAAAGAACTTTAATTTTCTCGCGCGGAAAATGATTCCTCGACAACTGATGAAGATGCGGATGTGGGATCGCGTGGCGGCTGATCGCGTCGATTATTTTCTCGCGAATTCCGAATTTGTGGCTAAGCGGATTCAAAAATATTATCAGCGGGAAGCCACCGTGATTCATCCGCCGGTAGAGACGAAGCAATTCGTTCCATCTGAAAAGAAGCCGGCGAATTATTTTCTCGCGGTCGGACGGCTGATTCCATACAAACGCTTCGATCTCGCGATTCAAGCTGCAAATGTTCTCGGGGTGAAACTTCGAATCGTCGGAATCGGTCCGGAGGAAAAAAGGTTGCGGGCGATGGCTGGTCCGACGGTGACATTTTTTGGAAAAGTTTCAGAGGAGACATTGCAGAGAATGTATTCCGAATGCCGCGCTCTCATTTTTCCGCAAGTCGAGGATTTCGGACTCACCGCCGTCGAGGTGCAGGCTTCCGGTCGACCGGTCGTTGCATTTCATGGCGGGGGCGCGCTTGAGACGATTCGGCAAAATCAAACCGGAATTTTTTTCAATCAGCAAACCGTTTCTTCGCTCGCGGATGCGATGCAGCGCACGATTCGGAAGCGGTGGGTAAAAAAGTCAATCGTGAAAAACGCGGAGCGGTTTGACACGGATAAATTCAAAAAGCGGATTTTGGAGTTTGTGGAGGAGAAGCTGGAGGAAATTTATACCGCTTCGCAATAGAAATACTACAGCCTACATTTTTATAAATTAATTCTACTACTAAGATTTAATCTTTTTAGTACCAATGCTGCGCGGTATTAATAGCTTTTCTATCGTAGATTGGTATTAAAAACTAAAATCTTTTCTCCACATCGAAATAGTCAATCTTCCATTCGCCATTTCTCAAAACCAAGAAAGCCTTTTTTAGCTCGCCGTGAGTTTCTCGATCAAAAGTCCATACCGCCGATTTTCGGAAACGGAAAACTTTCGTGGTGAGTTTGCTTTCTGATTCGACTCTCTCGAAATCGGAAATCTCGATTTTTCCTGAAATTTCATTATCCATTGACTCCTGCAATCTTGCGGCATATGTCTCTGCGCTTCCCACCAAAAATTCGCGAGTGCGAATTGCGGTGGCCTCCGCGTAATTTCCCGCGTTGATTTCCTCGAAATATTTCCGCAATGCAGCCTCCGCATTCCGCCACATCTGCTCGTCGATTTCGATCGCGGTTTCCGCGGCAGGAGAATCAAAAGAAGTTGTCGAAACGGGAGAAATTGAAGTGGCGGGAGAGGCGAGGCGGATTTCGGTTTTCTCCTCGCGAGCGATCGGTTCCGCGCGCGGGCGATTCAAGCTTGCATCGAGTTTCACGAGGACATACGCGCTCGTCACCGTGAAGAACGCGAGACCGACAAGCGCGAAAGCGAGCTTCGTTTCATGTTTTCTTTTTTGAAAAGACATTTTAAAGTTTGCCAAAAATTTGTTTCGCGATTCCCGCTCCATCCAATTTATATTTTCGCAGCAAATCGTCTGTTTTTCCGCTCTCTCCGAATTCATCTCGCATTCCGATTCGCATTAATTTCGAATTCACTCCGCTCTCCGCGATCAGCTCCGCAATCGCGCTTCCCAAACCGCCGATGATTGAGTGATCTTCGGCAGTGAAAACTTTTTTGAATTTTTTCAAAAGCGGCAGAATCGTTCGGGTGTCGAGTGGTTTCAGAGTCGAAACATTCACCACTCCCACATTCTTCCCACGCGTTTTCAAAATCGCCGCGGCTTCAGTCGCGAATGGCACTTCCGTGCCGATTGCGAAAATTATGCCGTCTTTTCCATTCCGCAAAACATCGGCTCGACCGAGCTTTGCGCGGAATTTCGAGTCGTAAACTGTCGGAATTTTTTGCCGACCGAGACGGAGGTAGCAGGCTGTTTTTTCCCTTGCAATCAGCGGAATCATCGCGCGCGCTTCGAAATAATCGGCGGGGCAGTAAATCCGCATTCCTGGCAGTCCTCTCATTAAATTCAAATCTTCCAAAGCTTGGTGAGTCGCGCCGTCCTCGCCTGTCAAAATTCCCGCGTGGCTGCCGACGATTTTCACATTATTTTCCGAGTAGCAAACAGACTGTCGGATTTGATTGTAAGTCAATCCTGTCGCAAAAACCGCGAAACTCGCTGCGAACGGAATCTTCCCGCCGCGAGCGAGGCCCGCCGAGATGCCAATTAAATTCGCCTCCGCGATGCCGACATTCCATGCGCGGCGCGGATATTTTTCCGCAAATTTCAACGTCTGCACCGAATGCCGCAAATCGGCATCCACCACCACCACTTCCGGAATTTTTTCCGCGATGTCGAGCAGCCCGTCGCCGAAGCCCTCGCGCGTCGATTTTTGTTCGTTCATCTTTTGAATTTTAACACCTTCAAAACCTTTTAAAAAAAGATTTGCGTTTTCTTTAAAAGAAGCTAAACTCTTCAAACTTTTCGGGAAAATCGGTTTAAGGAGGGTTAATTCTTTCCGCAACCATTTCAACGGAAAGGTATTTAACCCCCTTTAAAATGTCTGATGATCAGACAACCGCGGACGATGCTGCGGACGCTCCTGCCGACAAGGCTCAACAAAAGGAGCAACCAGTCGCCGGTGGCGACAAAACCCTCACCTGCGAGGAATGCGGGAAAGATTTTATCTTTACCGCCGGAGAGCAGGAGTTTTACGAGGAGAAAGGTTTCACTCCTCCGAAGCGCTGCCCGGATTGCCGCGCTGCCAAAAAAGCCGCTGGACGGCAGTTCACGAAAGTGACCTGCGCGGGATGCGGAAAAGAAACTGAGGTGCCTTTCGTGCCGAGCGGAGACCGACCGGTCTACTGCCGCGAGTGTTTCGAGGCGCAAAATCGATAATTTTTCTTATCGAAAAAAAGAGGAGGGTCGCAAGACCCTCTTTTTTATTTTATTTCAAAAAATCCGCGACAAAATCAAACTTCCGAAAACAACGACCGCGATCAAAATCAGCCAGCCGAGCAAACCCATCTGCCGCTGCCGCTCCTCCAGTTTCCGCCGCGATTCAGTCTCCACCATTTTTTCCACGCAGTTACCGCAGCGCATTTCACTGATTTCCACCGCGTCGCCGCAACCGTCGCAGTGGATTTTCGTCAAAAAAGTTTTGCAGTGGCGGCATTTTTTTGCATTTTTTTCAATCAACTCCGCGCACCACGGACATTTCCGCAAATTCAAATCGACGCCGCAGAATTTACACTTCAGCGCGTCGTCTTTGATTTTTTCGCCGCAAGCGGGGCAATCTTTCATAGTTAGTAGTTTGTAGTTAGTAGTTTGTGGCAGGAATTTCAAATTTCTAATTTTAAATTTCAAAATCCCAAAGGGATCGCTTCGTCGACAATTTTTAATTTCTTAATTATTTAATTTTAAACAAACACTTACAACAAGTTAATAACTAGGATGAGTTTAACACCGTTGTTGGCTCTGCTAAAATCTCGCTACAATGAAAAAAATTAAAGTGGCGATCAACGGCTATGGGCGGATTGGGAGATGCTTCCACCGCCAGATTTTGGGCGACTCTTCGATTGAAATCGTCGCGATCAATTCTCGTTCCGACGCGGCGACACACGCGCACCTTTTGAAATACGATTCGATTTATGGGACGCTTTCAAACAAGATTGACTCGCGAGAGGGCGAGCTGATTGTCGATGGGAACAAAATTAAAGTTTTCGAGGGAATTCCCGGAAAAGATTTCCGGTGGGATGATTTGAAAATTGATGTGGTCATTGAAGCGACTGGGATGTTAGTCGACTACACGCGCGCGGAGATGCACCTCTCTGCCGGCGCGCGAAAAGTTCTCGTGACTGCGCCGTGCAATGACATTCGGATTCCGACTTTCGTGATGGGGGTGAATGACGGTGAATACGATTCGAATTCGAAAATTCTTTCGAACGCGAGCTGCACGACGAATTGTCTCGCGCCGCTGGCGATGGTTTTGCATGAAAATTTCGGCATCCGCCGCGCGCAACTTTCCACCGTCCACGCCGTGACGGGCAATCAAAATATCCTCGACAATTCCAGCGCGGATTTGCGCCGCGCGAGGAGTTTCCTGCCGTCGATCGTTCCGACCAAAACCGGAGTTTCTTCCGCGCTCGCGCGAGTGTTGCCGGAGCTTGCTTCGAAATTCAGCGGCGTGAGTCTGCGCGTGCCGACTTTGATTGTCTCGTTGGTCGATCTCACCGCGGAGCTGGAAAAGGAGGTTTCCGCTGAAGATGTGAATGCGGCGATTGAAAAAGCGGCGGCGGGGAAGTTGGCGGGGATTCTAGGCATTGAAAAAACTCCGCTCGTCTCCATCGACTTCAAAGGCGATTTCCGCAGTTCGATTGTCGATGCGGAAAATACAAAAGTGGTCGGCGGCAAACTGCTAAAAATTCTCGCGTGGTATGACAACGAATGGGGCTATTCGGCGCGCGTGGTGGATTTGGTGAAGCTCTGCGGCATGAATTAATGCAGGAAAAAGAAGCCGAGCTGAGTAGTTCGACTTCTTCTCCTTGATTCGAAATGCAGACCTCATTAGGCGACAGAGTGGTTTTCGTACACTTCAGCATATTTTTCTGGATTCTCAACCGGCAATCCGCGAAGGCATTGCGCTCTTGACTTTTGTTCCTGCGCGATACTTTCAAAATATACTGAGGATTGATCAGCTGTTTCATAAAGTAGCTGGGGATTCAATTTTCTTGGATCTACTCCCGGAACGTTTTTAATTCGAAAAGCATCATAAAGTTCATCATAAACAAGCTCGTAATCTCCGCGCATGATTGCTCGACGAATTGCTTGGCAATCTTCGATAGTCACAGCCATTCCATCTCCGCCTTTTTTAGGACTGCCATTTTTATCGACTACGTCGATGCCGACTCTTCCAGTATTTAATATAGCAAAAGGCATGATGTCCAAATTTCCTCGGAAATATTTTTGATTTCCATTTAAAAGATCATTTTTATCTAAAATAAATGGTTGAGCATGGGGAGCGTGGGTAATTTTGCCAATCTCTCCTCCTATAGCAGCTGTATTGATCGCCATTGCGCTGGAAAGATGGGCATTTACTTTTGTGGCACTTGCTTCAGTTTTAGCTTCTTCGCTTCTTGGATCGACGGTAATCAAAACAGCAGGATGGTGCGGTACACGTTCACACAGGAAGAAAATTCCTTCTTTTGCTTCGCAGTCAATTGTTCCAGCGTCGCCAGTCAAAATATCTGTCTTGCACATTGAGCGAAGGTTGTTATGAGTTTTATTAAAAATACCTTTTAGCTCCTCATAACTTTGTTCGAAAGCCTCTAAATTATTTGTCGATTCTTTTAACTCTGCGATAATTCTGCCGAATTGTTTCTCTCTCCCTTTTTTGACGTAAGCTCTTAATGTTAATTTTATTTTCTCAAGCTCTTGCTTAATTTGCTCTTCTGCTTTTCCTTTTTTTTCGGAGTTTTCTTCGTTATTTTCAGTGAGCTGCTTCAATTTTCTGAGATTGTCAGTAACGCCGGAAAGCAAATTTGTAATTTCTTCCGGATCGCCCTCCCAAACGGTGCGAGGATCGCTAAGCCGTTGTTTGTTGATATCATCGTCGGGAAGATTTTCTAATTCATCAAAATCGACATCTGCATCCATGCAATAAGAGCCAAATTCTTCCGTTCCGTAAGAAACAATTTTACGATTTTCTCCCTCTCCAGTAATTTTATCCAAAGTCATATCATCCTGACGCAGCCCAGCTGATCTTTTCAGTAAATAAGAGATTGCCGGTCTGTTTCTGCCGAGTTGGTAATTTAATCCTTTGATCAAATTCTCGATAGTCGTTTGTTTTTCCGAATCCGTGCCTTTACTACTATTGATAAGATTTTCCACTGTTTTAAAGGTATATTCTTTCAGTTCATCAAAATTGAAAGCACCGTCGGCATTTACGCAAGTAGCCGTTTTACCCGTGCCACTGCCAGCCACCACTTTGATTACTATTTTTTTAAATTTGCTGATAATAGCTTCCTGCAAAGCGAGATCAAATGATCCACGACTAACCCCACGTTTTTCATATAAACTTTGATTTTGACCAAAGTGCGCACCAAAAATACGGTCGGCGAGATATTCTTTTAAATTAACTTTGTCGGGAGCATCGACCGGAAAAATCTTATCAGGCTCCTGCTCTCGATCTTCTCCTTTCCTTTTCATTTTACTGATGTCAATCTCCTCTGGATTCACAAAAATACTGCCGGAATGTTGCATGATAAGTCCGCCTTCATCCCATTCAGTCGCATCATCAGGTAACTCATCCCAACCTCCTTGCGTGTTTTTTTTGTACTTCTTTTTGGCAATTTCGAAAAGCAAGCAAAGCGGATGTTTCTTGAAAAGCCCCGTATAACTTTGAGCTCCAAGCACCCAGACAGTTTTTGCAATAGGATCAAAAATAGAAGCTCTTTTGTGGTATTCTGGCACGTATCGGACATTAACTTCCCCGAAAATCACTTTTTGTTCAGTCGGGCAGAGATCATGGAAATTTCTTACGCTCTCACTCCACATGAATGCTCCCGTGAGATTAGATGTTTCTGGTGTGATGACATCCGCTTTGGTGCGGAAACCTTCTCCGTAAACTTTTTCCAAATGGACGCAGCGTACCCTTTTTAAGTATTCTTGGGCGCACTTTATATGCCGCAAATTATCCTGCTCAATTGCCTCCCAAACTTTCACGTGAATATTTCCAGTCAAGTTTTTCATTTGCTTAATAAATCGACCTAATTTTTTGTTGACTTGCGTATATTTTTCAAAGGCATCATGCGCGTTGCGATCGTGAGTCACGTCGCGAGGCAAATCCATTAAATTATCTAAAGGGTTTCCCTCATCATCTTTGGTTATTTCGCGCTCTCGCGTTTCATTATTTGTCTCCACTTGTCGGATATGTTTGATGAGAGTTTCATCTTCTCGAAGCAGTTGGATTATCTCTTGAAAATCAGTATCATTTTTAAATTTCTGAAAAAAATCTTTAACTGCTGGGTGGGAATTTTCCGCCATGCCGTCGAGCAGCAGACTCAAAAATCTTCGCAGCGCTTCTGGTTTGTAGAGGTGTTGTCCCATCGTGAGACTAAACCACGGAAAATGGCGAGCGTGGTCACCTCCTTCATAAAAGGGAGTGCCTTCTTTGTCATAAACTTTCATGCCATTATTGATTATCACTTGATTAAATTTGGCAGTGCGTTTGATTGGCGGCTGTACGCGAAGTCGGTCGTCCGTGCTAAAAGTGAGTCCGGGTCCTCTTTCTTCGAGACGGGCAATCATTTCTTCTTTAGTGGGGTTTTCCCACATCGATTGAGGCTCGATTTCGGTGCTTATTATTGATGGATCTAATTTTTTGTCGAACAAACTTTCATATTCAGACCTTAAGAGGGTATTTCGGATGAATGCTGATTCGGCAACACAATGAGCATGTTCTCCTGATGCTCCGGTGATGTGAGACAGTTTTTGTGCTAAATGTTCGACTGGTTTGTAATCAAGCATTTTTTCAAGATCTTCTCGTCGTCCCAATCCTGCTTCTTGCAGTTTTTCTAAAAAAATTCCGGTTTGCCTCGCCCCTAGTGGTCCCTCCGCCAAATCAGGATAATCTGACAGTTGTTTTCCGGTTTTTGCAAAATAACTTGCCGCTTCGCTGGTGATAGGCCAGCCTAAATTTAAATCGCTGTCTGGACGATGATTGTATGGATCGAAAGCTGTCGTGTCAGATTCAGATGGAGAGGATTGAGGCTGAGACATTTCAGAGGGTTAAATAGCATTTTAGATTAGTGGATTTTAATTTTTTGTCAACTAATCAAATTGAGTAAATTTTGTCCTCAACGTTTCTAAAAAAATCTCTTGTCAAAATCTAAAATTAAATTTGTCAAAAAAGTGTTTCGTTTTAAACTGTAGGATGCTCTTCTTCTCCAAAAGAGAAACCGATGCTAGATGTCTGCTAGAATTTTCTTTCATCTCTTCGCGAACGCGAGTTCTTATTTTGGCTGCTTTAGTGTTCGTCGCAGGACATGAAAAAGATTCAGCTACCGCGGCGGAGGCGTTTGCCAAAATTCACTCTCGCCAGCGGGTTTGCGATTGCATTCCGAAACCGCCGTGGTCGCATCCGATTGATCGATTGATCCGCTTGGCAATTTGCGAAAAGTTGGCGGAGATGCCGCCAAATTCGAAAGATCAAAAAAATCAATCTCTCGAAAGCAGGTTGGGATTGTGTGCGTCCTCCGAGATTTTGAAAAATTTACTGACAGCGACGCTTGCCGCTCCTCTCATTGAAAAAATCAGATTGAACGGGAAGATTGATTTTCTTGTCGCTCAGCTTTTTGAAATTTTTGATCAAGCGCCGCCGGAGCGACAAAAGCCGAATTCTTTTTTGCCAGAGACCGCGCGGGAGCTGCAGGAATTAATTCAAAATGATGGCAAGCTGCGCGCGAAATTCGGTTATTTGAATTTATTGGAAAACACGGAAAATGTTGGCGACGATCTCGAAATAAATTATCAAAACTGCATCACGCTTCTAGCCAAACTTTCGGATGAAGAACGGGAAGGTTTGGTGAACCAGCTGCTGAGAAAAATTCAACCGACTGCCGCGAATTAGCTTCATCGCAAATCCATCCTCCTTCGCCCCACGTCTGCGCGGGGCTTCGGAGGGCAAGCCATACTTCGCTTAGCTATCGCAAATCCACCATCTTCAGCTGCAACTCGCAATTTCCATTCCACTCATTTTCCGAAAGCTGAAAAACGAGATCTGCGCTCCCGCGCTTCCCGAGCTCCTCCGCGAATTCGCCGAGACCGAAACCAATCGCGGTTATTTTTGTCTTCCCAATTTTCGCGCGAAGATGTTTTTCGCCATTTCCGACTGTCCGAATTTCCGCGAGCTCCACATTCTCGAGGTGAAACAATGGTTCCGGATTTCCCGCTCCGAAAGGCGCGAGGGTTTGCAGCTCCTCGAAAAATTCACATGAGAGACTTCGCTCCTCCACTTGCGAATCAATTTCCAGCCGCGGGATCAGCTCTACCGCTTTGATTTTTGCGCGCGCGTAGTCGCCCATTTTTTTTTCGAATGCCGCGCGATTTTTCGGTTCGAGCGTGAATCCCGCCGCGCCGCGGTGCCCCCCGAATTTCTGCAGCAAATCGGAATTGTCCCGCAGCGCTTCCGTGATGTTGAATTCCGGCAGCGGGCTGCGGCAGCTTCCCACGAATTTCCCGCCCGCCCCACTCATCACGATTGCCGGTCGGTGATATTTTTCCGCGAGGCGACCGGCAGCCAGCCCGATAATTCCCGGATGAAAATTCTCGCCGCCGGCGATCAAAATTCTCTCCGCGCCGATTTCACCGAGTCGCTCCTCGACTTCCGCGAGCAATTTTTCAGTGAGTCGCTGCCGCCACGAATTCAGTTTTTCCAATCCGTCCGCAAATTTCTCGCCGTCTTTGTTTGCGAGAGCTTGAAACGCGATCAGCGGCGAGTCCAGTCTTCCCGCCGCGTTCAGTCGCGGCGCGATGCGGAAGCCGATATCTTCGCTCGAAATTTTTGAATTCAGACCCGCATTCGCGAGAATTTTCCGCAGACCCGGATTTCTGGTTCGCGGAATTTTTTTCAACCCCTCTGTCACAATCATCCGATTTTCTCCCGACAATTCGCAAACATCCGCGAGTGTGCCGATCGCGGCGAGCGCGAGAAGTTCATCAATTAGTTCGGAGTTCTTGGTTATTGGTTCTTGGTTCAATAAGGTGGTCGCCAATTTATAGGCGACTGCGGCTCCAGAAAGATTTTTTTCAGGATACTCGCAATCCTTCTGTCGCGGATTCACTATTGCGAAAGCGTTCGGAAGCTCATCTGGAGAAATATGGTGGTCGGTGATGATCACATCGATGCCGAATGAATTCGCAAGCTCGATTTCCTGCGTCGCGGAGATTCCGTTGTCGACGGTGATGATCAATTTTACCCCTAATTTTTTCGCTTCCCTCACAAATTCCGCATTCAAACCGTAGCCGTGCTTCGCGCGATCCGGCAGCCGCACGCTCACTTTGCTGCCTAGATTCGCGAGAGTTTTGAAAAGAATCACGCTTGCGCACACCCCGTCCGCGTCGTAATCGCCGACGATGAGAATCCGCTCTCCATTTTTCATCGCCGCTCGGATTCGCTCCGCAGCTTTTTCCAAATCTTTCAATTTTTCCGGCGGGTGAAATCCGCATTCCTCGATTCCGCGGATTTTTTTCAAATTTTCAATCAAATTCTCGCGCGAATTCTCAGATGGAAAAATCCACTTTTTTCCGAGAAGAGAAAGATTATTCAATGTTCAGTTTTTGAATTTCTCTGATTTTATTAAAACTAATCGAATATTGACCATTTTTTGGCGGATTTTGTTTATTGCCGCATTTTTCCCAAACAGCCTCACCGTTTCCGTAATAAATTTCCTCGAATAGTTTTGGATTTTTTAAATCAAGATGTAAAACAAGCAAATGGTCTGGACAACTCGAAAGGGCAATTCTGTTTGTTTGAGTTGTTTTTATTTGTATTAGTTGATTGTCTTTCTTGGCATCATGTTTTTCAGTGCCGCTTGGTAGCAACTCAAATTTGTATTCCTCTCTCGCCCAAACCTCACCAAGACTGCCTACCAAATGACCGTCTAATGTGAACTTGCGTTTGGGAAACATTTTTTCCAATTTTTGAACAATATCTCCGAGCTGATGGATTAGTTTCGATAATTGGTTAAATATCATGGTTGAGTTAAGTGGTTTGTCTAAAATCTACCTCTCCGGCTTCATCAATGGAAATAAAATTACATCTTTCAGATTCTCTGAATTCGTCAGCAGCGCGACAAGCCGATCGATGCCAATGCCCCAACCAGCCGCGGGGGGCATCCCGTGACTGAGCGCTTTTACGAAATCCTGATCGTTTTCCATCGCCTCCGCATCGCCACCCTCGCGCGCTTTCGTTTGTTCCGCGAATCTTTGCCGCTGATCATCCGCATCCGTCAATTCCGAAAATCCGTTGATCACCTCCCATCCCGCGATCACGAGCTGGAAACGGTCTACCCGCTTCGGATTCGAATCGCTCCGCCGTGAGAGCGGGGAGAGCTCGACGGGATGATTCGTCACAAAAGTTGGATCCACGATTTTCTCCCGCAAAACTTTTTTGTAAATCGTATCAATCAAATTTCCGCGACCGAGTTTTGCGAGATTCGGCGCGTCGATTTTCAGTTCCTGAATTTTCCCGCGGATCTCCGCGTCACTCGCTTTTTCCACATCAATTTTTACCGCCCTTTTCACCGCTTCGACGAGATCGATTCTCGCGAACGGAGTTTTTAGTGAGATCTTTTTTCCAGCAAATTCGACTTCTTTCTTCCCGAGCAGCTTCGCAATCTCCGCAAACATTTTCTCCGCGAGCCGCATCAAAAATTCAAAATTTTCGTACGCGGCGTAAAGTTCCAGCATCGTGAAATCTTGCAAGTGAGTGGGATCGATACCTTCGTTGCGAAAGCAGCGCGCGAATTCAAAAACTCGCTCAAAGCCGCCGACGAGGCAGCGTTTCAAATAAGTTTCCGGCGCGATTCGTAAAACGCAGTCGAGATCGAGTGCTGCGTGATGGGTTCGAAATGGTGTGGCGACTGCGCCACTCGGTTTAGTTTGCAGCACGGGAGTTTCCACTTCGATGAATCCCTCCGTCTCAAAAAAATTTCGAATCGTTTTTACGAGATTTGACCGAAACAAAAATCTTTCGCGCGTCTCCCGATTTGTCGCGAGGTCGAGATGCCGCTCGCGGTATTTTTTTTCAATGTTTTCGAGACCGTGAAATTTCTCTGGCAGAGGGGAGAGCGTTTTTGTGAGAAGCGTCAATTTCTCGACTAGCAGGCTCGGCTCGCCGTGTTTCGTTGTGAAAGTTTCCCCCGTAGCCCCGACGAAATCGCCGAGGTCAAGACGTTTCAGCCACAATTTGAAATCTTCGGTTTTCTCGTCTTGCAGCACGATTTGATATTCGCCCGCGAGTGAAGAGAGTTTCAAAAAAGCGAGACGACCCATCTCTCGCAGAAAAATAATTCGTCCCGCGACTGCTACTTTTTTCACGCCATTTTTCAAATCGCGCGCTTCCGCGAGGCTGTGCGTGCGTTTGAAAGAATCCGCGTACGGCTGTACTCCTGCCTCGCGCAACTTTTTCACACGCTCGCGCCGAGCAATCTCTTCAGCGGTATTTTTTTGAGAATTCATTGAAAAGCTTTTACTTCCGTGATTTTAGCGGAAGGTTGGCGGGGGAGGAAGTTTAATTTAAAATTCGGCGGCTTTCTCGTGTCACGCGCCCGTAGCTCAGTTGGATAGAGCGTCAGCTTGCGGAGCTGGAAGTCGCAGGTTCGAATCCTGCCGGGCGCACCAAGTTTGGAAGTTGGAAATTGGATATTAGAAAGTGGAAAGTGGAAATTTGCTCTGCGAGGCAAAGCCGAAATTTGAATCTTGCTCGCTCTTGTCTTGAATCTTGATTTCCAAGATTAAAAGATGAACTTGATTGCCTGAATGAAAGCACTTGCTGAAATAATAAAATTAACGTGAAAAAAAGAATCATGAAAATCTCAAAATCAAGTAAATCATGATTCAGACAAAAGAGGCGAAGTGGAGAGTTGAGGGTGGAAACTTGCTAATCACCATCATCTCCAATCTTTACCACCGTCTTTATTTTCAGCACAACCTAATCATAGTAAATCAGTGTGATCCGATGAATCACGGTTCAAGACAATATCAACCCCTGGGGTCGGTGGACAGAATTTTGAAATGTTGCGCGATGAATTCAACCCCTGGGGTTAGAAATTTAAAAATGGACGTGGGGCAGAGACGGAGATTTGGTCGGCAAAATGGAAAGAGAATCAAACACTGGTTTTTGACATTTCACTAAAAATAAGTTAAAATAACTAAAATGAGGTTTGCATCGATAGCTCGAAAATACCGCAAAATATTTTCAGCCGGATTGCTCGCTGCTACAATTCTCGCGGCAATCGGCTGCGTGGCTGCTGACCGCGAGGCTGAAGAAGGTTCCGCGGAGCAGGTTTATCTTCCGGAAGTTCGCACCGAAATCGTGCGATCCGGGATTTCGCAAGAAATTGCCACAACCGGAGAAGTTCGCGCTGCAAAATCCGCCACGCTCACTGCCGAGATTCGCTCGGAAGTAAAAAAAGTTCTCGTGAAGGTCGGCGATGAAGTCTACGCTGGGCAGATTCTCGCGCAGCTGTCTTCCGACAGTGTGGCGAGCACTCGTTCGACTGCGGGCGCCGCTTTTGTGAATGCGCAAAGTTCTCTCGCCCAAACCGAGCTTTCCAGCGATCAAAGCATCGAATCCGCGCGAGTCGCTCTTCAAACTGCGGAAATTAATCTCGAAACCACGCTGAAACAAAATGAAGCATTGCTTCGGCAGGCGGAGGAAGTTTTAAACGCCGCGAAACTTTCTAGCGGACTGTCGGTTTCCGCTGCGGAAACCACGCTCGACAACGCGGTTCGTTCTGCGTATCCCGCAGCGAAAGACACAGTGGCGGAGTGCGATGAGATCGTCGGGGTTTCGTCGGCGTACGAAAGTTCAAATGACAGCTTCGAACATCTCATCGGCGCGCTGCAATCCAGCTCCAAACCGCTCGCGGAGGCGGCGATTCAAAACGCTTTGAATTTTCTGAATTATTCCGCCGACGATTACTCATCTGCGCTCGCGCTGCTCGAAGCCGCGGAGGGTGCTGCTGCGGCGACTTTGGATGTGCTCAACAATTCCATTACCGGTGCGGACTTCACGCAGACGACTTTGAATTCCGACATCGCCGCGATTACCGCCGAACTTTCATCCATCCGCTCCGCCATTTCTACCCTCGAATCCGCGCAATCCGCCCTCGAATCCGCGCAGCAATCCACGGACGGCAATTCGCAAGCCGTGCTTTCCGCGCAAGCCGTTTACGCCGCCACGATCGCGCAGCTCGCTGCGAACGAAGAAGCGGCTCGCCGGTCAGTGGCAGCTACGCAAGCCGCTCTCGAATCCGCGTCGAAGTCTGCGGAATTGACCCGCACCTCCGCGAAGGCCTCGCTCAACGCGGTGGCGGGCAATTTGAGTCAAGCTCAGATTTCCCAATCGAAGCTCACCATCCGCGCTCCGTTTGCCGGCAAAATTACTTCAATCGAAGTCGAGCCGGGCGACGAGGCGGCAGCCGGCAGTAATCTCATTCGAATCGAAGATGCCTCGCTGCTCAAAATCGTCGCGTATCTTTCCGCTTCTGCGGTTCGGAAAATTCAGCCGGGCGACGAAGTCCGCATCGCTACGAAAAGTTCCGATCGGATTTCCGCCATTTCCCCGTCTGCCGATCCAGCGACCAAAAAATTCACCGTCGAGATTCTCCATCAAAATCCGTATCTCCAACCGGGAGAATTCGTGAAACTCCGCTTCCAAATCGGCGAGCAGGATTCAGCTGACACGCGGATTTTTCTGCCGATTAATTCAATCAATATTCTTAGCTACGGTAGCTTCGTGTGGAAGTTAACCCCCCAGTTAACTGAGGGGATAAACTCGAAAGCGGTGAAGCAAGCAGTCCAGCTTGGTGAGATTGAAGGTGAATTTGTCGAAATCACGGACGGGCTGGCGGTGGGTGAGGAGGTGATTATCGACGGCGGCAGGATTCTTGATGCGAGCGCGGAAGAGGTGGAGGTGGAAATTAATAAATAATAAGTAAGAAGTAAGAAGTAAAAAAATTTTCAATTTTCAATTTCTAATTTTCAAACAATTTTCAATATTTTAATTTCTCAATTTTCCAAACAGCTTCCGAATAAGTTTTGTTTAAAAAATTAAAAACATTGGAACATTAGAAATTGTTTAGAAATTTAAAATTAGAAATTTTTATTAACCACCAACTATCTGATGCACGCAACGGATGGAAAAGGCATCTCGAGTGTGAAGGATTCGTTTTGGGGGTTCTTTGTGAAAAATTGGAGAGTTGCTCTCCTCGTCCTCGCGCTTTTTGTGATTGGAGGGACGGCTTCGCTTTTTTCCCTCCCACTCGAATCTGATCCGGAAGTGAAAATTCCAATTGCAATCGTTTCGACGGGGTATCCTGGCGCGTCTCCCGCGGACATCGAAAAATTGATTACCGATCGAATCGAAGAGAAGCTCAAAAATCTTGACGATTTAGACAAGCTCACCTCTACTTCAAGCGAGGGGATTTCTTCTATCACCGTCGAGTTCGATGCGCGCGCGGACTTGACCGAATCGATTCGCAATCTTCGCGATGAAGTTGATTCCGCGAAGTCCAATCTGCCAGATGATGCGACCGATCCGATTGTCACTGAAATTTCCGTCTCGGACCAGCCAATCATCGCGGCTTCTCTGCTTTCGAATTTGCCGTCTTCCGAAATGAAAAAATACGGGGAGGATTTGCAAGACATTCTTGAGGGAATTCCGGGGGTGTCCGAAGCGAATCTTTTTGGTTTGGAAAATGAGGAGATGCAAGTTCTCGTGAATATTCAAAAGTTAGAGGGCTACGGGCTTTCGCTTTCCGAGGTGGTGAGCGCGATTTCTCGCAATCATCTCGATTTCCCGATCGGCGCGCTGCTCACCGACGGGTTTTATTACACTGCCTCGCTGAAAGCGCAATTCAACTCTACAGAGGAGCTGCTCGAGTTGCCGGTCGCTTCTCGCGGTGGGCAGAATATTTATCTTCGTGACATCGCGGAGGTGCGAGAAGTTTTCGCGGAAAAGGTCAGTTCGGCAAAAGTTTTTCGAATGGACGAGGGAGATTACCGCGATTCCGTTACGATTCAGATCAAAAAGAAAACAGGTGCCAATATCGTGGAAGTGGCGGATACGGTGAAGGCGGAAGTTGCAAAATTCAAAGCGGAGCGGTTGCCGCCCGCGGTGGAAGTTTTGATTACGAATGATTGGAGCAAATTCGTGAGGCAAGACATTCGCATTCTCGGTCGGTCAGCGCTGCAAACAGTCGCGATTATTTTCGTCGTGCTCTTTCTCGCGCTCGGGAGGAAAGAAGCGATGATGGTGGGATTTTCAATTCCGCTAATTTTTCTGTTTGCGTTCATTGGTTTGAATCTTGCGGGAGAAACTTTGAACGGCATCGTTTTGTTTTCCCTCATCCTTTCGCTCGGTTTGATTGTCGACACCTCAATCGTGATTATGGAGGGGATTTATGAGGGGGTAAAAGAAAAAGGATTAAACGGTCGCGATGCCGTACTGCTTGCAATCCACACTTTCAAAGCGCCGTTGATCGCAGGCACGCTCACCACGATTTCAGTTTTCATCCCGATGATGCTGATGAGCGGAATCATGGGGGAATTTATCAAACACATTCCAATCACGGTAATCATCACATTGACGGCTTCGCTTTTCGTCGCGATTTTCATTCTTTCCGCGATTGCGGCGCGGGTGTTTCGCGATTACCAAAAGACTGAAAAGCGAGACAAGAAGCCGCTGTTCGAAAAATTCATCACCCCTCTGCGCGCGTGGTACGTTGCCAAAATTCGCGAGATTCTTCATTCCAAAAAAAAGCGGAGAGGAATCGTGGTCGGAATATTGCTCGCGTTTTTCGTCGCGCTCACTTTTCCTTTCATCGGAATTCTAAAAGTGCAGATGTTTCCTGCGGTCGATCTCGATTTTTTTATGCTTAATGTCGAGTTGCCGGTGGGGGCGACTCTCGAAGAAACTGAGCGCGTTACTGAAAAAGTCGAAAAATTGATTCCCGATTTGCCGGAGGTGGAAAATTTTGTTTCAATCATCGGAGGAGTCGGCACGAGTTTTGTGCTTCATTCGAGCGGTTTCGCTGCTACCAACAGAGCTCAAATTACCGTGAATCTCACCGAAATTGATTCCCGCAAGATTAAAAGCTACGAAATCGCCGGGATTCTCCGCGAAAAAGCGAGACCGATTACCGAAGCGAAGATTGAAGTCGAAGAGTTGTCTGCCGGACCGCCGAGCGGGGCGCCGGTCGAAATTCGGGTAAAAGGGGAGGATGTGAATCAACTCGAGCAGGTTGCGGAAATTCTTGTTCGCGAGCTGGAAAAAATCTCGGGTACGCGGGATGTGAGTTCGGATGTCGAGCACGGTACCGGAGAGTTTCACTTCAAATTAAAAAGAGATCGGCTGAATTTCTACGGCATCACGGCGGCGACGGTTGCCTCTGATCTCCGCACCGCGGTTTTTGGCAATAATTCCGTCAAAATTTTACGAAACGGGAAGGAAACGCCAATCGTCGTTTCGCTCGATTTTCGAAATGAAGAATGCCGGGAAGATAAATTCACGCAAGTTCTCGAAAAACGTGATCGGCTTACGATCTGTCGAAATAACCCGAGTGACATCTCTCAAATTCGCAATCTTCTCGTTTCCACGCCAAAAGGGATGATCCCTGTTTCCGAGCTTGCCGAGATTGAGCTCCATCCCGCTATTACGATCATTCGCCACCGCGACACCGATACGGTAGTGAACGTTCACGCGTACGTCGAAGAGGGGGTTTTGCCTGCCGAGGTGATTCAGCAATTTCAAGAAAATTCCGCGAACTACGAATCTCAAATTCCCGATGGAGTTTCTCTCGAATTAGGTGGGGAGACCGAAGACATCGCCGAATCATTCACTAGCCTCTTTCGCGTGATGGGAATCGGAATTTTTCTCATTGCGCTGATTCTTGTGCTGCAATTCAATTCTTTCCGCCAGCCTTTCATCATTCTGTTCACGCTCCCACTGGCTTTGATCGGAGTGTTTTCGGGTTTGGCTCTCATTGGGAGGAATCTTTCGTTTCCCGGTTTTATCGGAATTGTCGCGCTCGCGGGAGTGGTGGTGAATGATGCGATTGTTCTTATTGACCGGATTAATAAAAACATCCAAGAGGGAATTCCCAAACTCGAAGCAATCATCCGCTCGGGCGGGGAGCGGCTGCAGCCGATTATTCTCACGACGATTACCACTTCGCTTGGAGTGCTGCCCCTCGCTTTCGCAAATGAATTGTGGGCTGATCTCGCATGGAGTATCGCTTTTGGAATCACTTTCGCCACAATCCTCACGCTCGTGATTGTCCCGATTTTTTACAACGCGCTGGAAAGCGGGAAAGAGATTTCAGAAGTGGAGCATGAGGAATGATCAATTTTCAATTTCTGATTTTCCAAATAATCTTCAAGCTTCGCTTCAATGTTCTAAAAAAAATTCCAATTCCACCTTCCACTATCCATCCTCAGCGGATCACCGTCCCCGGGTTCTCGCCTTTCAAAACAATCTTCGAAAGCACATCTCGCACATTCCCATCCGCGATGAAAGTCTCGCACTCCGAAATTTTCGCGGCTTCGAGTTTTGTCCGCATCCCGCCGTGACCGTTCGCGCTCGCTTCTCCTGCCGCGGCGAAATGTTTTTTCAAATTCCGCTTGTCTGCCGACTTCACGAGTTTCGCCTTCGAATTTTCGTGAGGATCTTCCTCGAATAAACCCTCCACATCTGTCAGTAAAATTAAAGAATCCGCGCCGATCAGATTTGATACTTTCGCAGCCAATCGATCGTTCGCCATGTATTTCAATTCATCCGTCGCCGTTACGTCATTTTCATTCACGATTGGCAAAACTTTTTTTGAGAGTAAAAGCTTCAGCGAGTTGTGAGTATTTTGCAATGTTTCGAGATTCTCGAAATCGTGCGGTGTCAGTAAAATCTGCGCGATCGTGATCCCGCACCCCAGCGTGAAGGCTTTGTAATATTTCTGCATCAAATTACTCTGTCCCACCGCCGCGAGGGCTTGCTTTTCGTGGAGCGTCTCGCTATCCGTTCGCTTGATTTTCAATTCCCCCCGCCCCGCCGCCACTGCTCCGCTCGTGACGATCAGCGCCTCTTTTTTGTTCATAAAAAGCTTTTTCACCTCGCGCGCGATTTTTTCAATAAAATCAGTGTTGAGGCTGCCGTCCTCGCGGGTGAGGAGATTCGTGCCGATCTTGATGACGATTCGTTCCAAAGTAAGAAGTAAAAAGTAAGAAGTAAAAACATTTTACTCGAAGTTGGCTTTTTCGTGTTATTATTTTTGAAATTCTAATTTTTCTCAAATGAGTAAAATTCAAAAAATCCATGCGCGGGAGATCCTCGACTCGCGGGGGAATCCAACTATTGAAGTTGAGATCACTCTCGAAGGCGGGGAGCGTTCGCGGGCGGCGGTTCCCTCCGGCGCGTCAACAGGGATTCATGAAGCGGTGGAACTTCGCGACCAACCTTCGTCCTCCGGGCTTCGGTCGGCAGGCGGCAGAATTCGTTTCGGCGGAAAGGGTGTGTTACAGGCGGTGGAAAATGTGAATTCCGCTCTTGCGAGAGAGCTGCGGGGATTTGATTCGCTCGATCAACAGGGACTGGATTCGAGAATGATCGAGCTTGACGGTTCGCCGAATAAATCGAATCTCGGCGCGAACGCTATCCTCGGGGTCTCGCTCGCAAATGCGAAAGCGGCGGCGCTGCACAAAAAAATTCCGCTTTTTGAGCACTTCGGTTTTCTCGCGGAGGTCGCAGAAGTCGCAGAAATTTCGAAAATTAAAAAACAGGGAAGATGGCTGCTGCCGACGCCGATGATGAATATTCTGAACGGCGGGCAGCACGCGGACAACGGCATCGACATTCAGGAGTTTATGATCGTGCCGATTGACTTTCCGAATTTCCGCGAGGCGCTGCGGGCGGGCGCCGAGATTTTCCACACGCTGAGAAAGATTCTCAAAAAATTAAAAATGTCCACGAATGTCGGCGACGAGGGGGGCTTCGCTCCAAATTTCCAAAAAACAGAGGAAGCTCTTGACGCGATCGTCGAGGCGATTGGCGCGGCGGGATATTCCGATCGCGTGAAAATCGCGCTTGATGCGGCGGCTTCCGAATTTCAAAAAAATGA
>JAHISY010000036.1 GCA_018817365.1 Patescibacteria group bacterium
TAACACCAGCTGATCTAAAATTGATTGAAAGCCGGCTCAATAACCGTCCCCGTAAATGTCTTGGCTGGCGCACACCAATTGAAGTATTATCTACTCATCTCAAACGCCTAGGTGTTCAGCTTCCAGCTTGAATTCAGTGTGTAAAAATTATTTGCATAAAATTTGAAAACCGCTAAAATCGTGCCCCTTTAAAAATTTAAAAAATGAAACAAGAAATCATTCGATTGAAAGTTACGGAAGTTCCTACCAGCAATAAAGATTTTTTTCGAGAGTCGATTCAGGACTTGCTCAACAAAATTTGTAAAATGACTGGCGGAGTATTGCAATTGGGCAGGGAAGGTATCGCGATTGTAAACACCACGCGTGAGCAAGTCTGGGAAGCGCTGAAAGCCGTGAATCCCCAAGGTTTTTCAATCTCGATTGCCTAACATGAACTAATCTTTTCTTCAAAAAGAATTGATTTCTATCCCCTCCGAATTTAGAATCCTCCGGCATTTTTAATTTTTTAAAATGGAATCAGCAACCAAATCGAAAAAGATAGGCAAGATCCGCCAAATCATCGGACCAGTCGTGGACATTGCTTTTGACCCGGACAATCTTCCGGAAATTTTCGAACGGATTGCAATCGACCGCGGCGAAGCAGGCGAGCTCGGCTGCGAGGTTTACAAACATCTCGGCGACGGAGTAGTGCGGACAGTCGCGCTGGATTTAACGGATGGACTGAAAAGAGGGCAGGAAGCGCGAGCCACCGGCGAGCAAATTACCGTGCCTGTGGGAGAAAAGGTTCTTGGCAGAATCCTCGATGTGCAGGGCAATCCGGTGGACGGCGCGGGAAAAGTGGAAGCGAAAGAGCGCTGGCCGATTCACCGCGAGGCGCCGGCATTTACCGATCAGACAACGGCGGTTGAAATTTTTGAAACCGGAATCAAAGTTGTCGATCTCCTCGCCCCTTTCGCGAAAGGCGGCAAGGTCGGACTCTTCGGCGGAGCAGGCGTTGGCAAAACGGTTTTGATTCAAGAATTGATCCACAACGTCGCCAAAAGCCATGGCGGCTATTCGGTTTTTTGCGGCGTGGGCGAACGGACAAGAGAGGGCAACGATCTTTTCCGCGAGATGCAGGAATCGGGAGTAATCGACAAAACTGCGCTGATTTTCGGGCAAATGAATGAACCTCCCGGCGCGCGTCTGCGAGTGGGTTTGACGGGATTGACGGTGGCGGAATATTTCCGCGATGTCGAGCATCGCGATGTGCTCCTTTTCATTGATAATATTTTCCGCTTCAGCCAAGCCGGCTCGGAAGTCTCCGCGCTGCTCGGTCGGATGCCGTCGGCAGTCGGTTACCAACCGACCCTCGCGGGAGAAATGGGAGAATTGCAGGAAAGAATCACGTCAACAAAGGATGGTTCGATCACGTCAATTCAAGCGGTTTATGTGCCGGCGGACGATCTCACCGATCCCGCTCCGGCAAATACTTTCGCCCACCTCGACGCGACGGTCGTGCTTTCGAGAGCCCTCACCGAGCAAGGAATTTATCCCGCGGTGGACCCGCTGGATTCGACTTCGCGGCAGCTCGATGCAAATGTCGTCGGCGAGGAGCATTACGAAGTGGCGCGTAATGTACAAAAAGTGCTTCAAAGATACAAAGATTTGCAGGACATCATCGCGATTTTGGGAATTGACGAGCTCTCGGAAGAAGACAAAATGACCGTCGTCCGCGCGCGGAAATTGCAAAGATTTTTGAGCCAGCCTTTTCACGTCGCGGAAGTTTTCACCGGAAATCCGGGACAGCATGTGAAACTCGAAGACACGGTGCGCGGCTTCAAAGAGATTCTCGAAGGTAAGCACGACGATTTGAGCGAAAGCGATTTTTATATGGTCGGCACGATCGAGCAGGCGCGGGCGAAACATGGGAAGAAGTAGGTTGATTTGGATTTTGAGCTGAAGGATTTGGCACAGGCGGAGTTTTTTGCGTGTTAAAATGGAGCAAGTAAATGAATTTAGATGTGTTGCCCATTGCGTTGTCTGTAATATCGCTAGTTGTTTCAACCGGTGTGGCAGTATGGAGCTGGCACAAAAATAGAGCAATTTATGATATCGAAAGAGGTATTTTCTTTAGGCATCCTGAAGACACGAATAAGAATAATAATTCGGCATTGATTAAAAAATTGAACTCAGGAAAATATACAATTCTCTCAACTGAAAAGTATGTCGGGAGAAACAAAACATACCATGAAGTTTTACTCGGTAGAATTAAGAAATAATCTCTAATCATGAAAACCCCAAAAATGAACGGCAATTCATTCAATCCGCAGGAGGAGTTGCTCGAATTGTTACGGAAAAACTTTCCCGAAATTTTCACGGAGGAGCGAGTGGATTGCGAGAAATTGAAAAAATCTCTCGGCGAAAATTTGGATGAAAATGGCGAAAGGTATGGTTTGAGTTGGGCGAGCAAGACGGACTGTTTTCGGCAAATTCAAGAGCCGACGACGGCGACGCTGAAACCGAATCGCGCGGAATCGGTGGATTTCGACGAGACGAAAAATCTTTTTATCGAGGGCGACAACTTGCAAGTTTTGAGGATTTTGCAAAAAAGTTATTACGGGAAGGTGAAAATGATTTACATTGACCCGCCTTACAATACAGGAAGCGACAGCTTTATTTACCCAGACAAATTTCAAGAATCGCGGGAAGATTATTTAGAGAGAATAGGCGAAAAAGATGA
>JAHISY010000037.1 GCA_018817365.1 Patescibacteria group bacterium
TAACACCAGCTGATCTAAAATTGATTGAAAGCCGGCTCAATAACCGTCCCCGTAAATGTCTTGGCTGGCGCACACCAATTGAAGTATTATCTACTCATCTCAAACGCCTAGGTGTTCAGCTTCCAGCTTGAATTCAGTGTGGGGAGAGGTATTGCATGCTTCCAGTTTAATGACAGAAAGTGTCAGATAAACTGGGGCTTAATATATTTCGCCAATATTTTATTTTGCATTTCCTCACTTTTCCTTGTAAACTCCCTCCACTTTCACGGTGGATCGGGTCGCTCCTCCCGAGACGAAGTCGTGAAAATTTTTAACCCCAAAAGGATGAATAATTCTGATGACCTCCGCCGGCTGCTCGTTGCCGGTCTCCACTTCGGTCACAAAACCGAAAAATGGAATCCAAAGATGAAGCCGTTTCTTTTCGGAGAACGTAACGGGATTCATATTTTCGATTTGGAAAAAACCGCGGAATACCTCAAAAAAGCGATGGATTTTCTCGAAAAATCCGCGAGCGAGGGCAAAATAATTCTCCTCGTCTCGACGAAACAGCAAACTCTCGAATCGCTGCCCGATCTCGCGCTCGCGCTGAATTGCCCATTCGTGACGGAAAAATGGTTCGGCGGACTACTCACGAACTGGAATACAACGAAAGAAAGAATCCGGCAGCTGCGGAATTTGAAACACGAAAGGGATGAAACTGCTTTCGCGAAATATTTAAAAAAAGAACGAAATCGGAAATTGAAGCAGATCAAAAAACTCGAACTTTGGCTGGCAGGGATTGAGAAGTTGGACAAAAAACCGGATGTGATTTTTGTACTTGATACCGTGAAAGATCAGCTCGCTGTGAGAGAGGCGGAAAAATGCGGCATTACGATAGTCGGGGTGGTCGATTCGAATGCCAACCCAGATCCGATCGACTTTCCGATTCCTGCGAACGATGATGCGATGAAAGCGATTCAGCTGATTTTGAATGAAGTACACGAAGCAATCGAGCGGGGGCAAAAAAAACCTAAAATTGTGAAACAAGAAGATTCGAAAGAAAATGCGAAGATTGAGAAAAAATCGGAAAAATAATTTAAACTTTCTTTGTTTTTTTAATTTAAAAAAATGGCTGACGAAAACACCCAAAATCCCGCGAATCCGGATTCTCCGACGAGAGATGCGGATGTCGCTCCGTCTCCCGCTAAAAAAGTTTCGCCTTCTTCTGAGTCTGAGCTACTCGAGCTACGCGAGAAGCAACCTGTCGCAGATACAGAACCGCAAACGCTAATTTCGGAGGCAGCGGAAATTCCAGCCAAGTCGGAAACTCAAACCGTAGAAATTTCAGCGGAAGAAGCTGAGGAAATCCCGACGGAAGAAATTACGGAAGCTGCTCCGGAAATTCAAACCGAAAGCGAAATCGCACAGCCGGAAGAAACTCAGCAGATCCCTGCAAAAGAAGTTGAAGTTGAAGAAATTCCAGCCGAAACTCCGGCGCCGCAAGCAGAAGAGGTTGCAGCAGAAGAAATTGCCGGGACAATTCCGCAACCGCAGCCGCAGCCGGAAATTCAGCCTGAATCTGAAGTTGTCGCACCTGAAGAAGAAATAATCCGAGGCGCTCCTGCAAAACCCGGAGATAAAACAGAAACCATTCCTTCTTCCCCTCCCCTCCCTGAATCTGTTTTTGAAACCCCGCCAAATGGGGCGGTGGCAGGAAGCATTCCTCCGAAAGCGGAGAAAAATGCGCAGCCAAAATCAGGATTTAAACCGGATGGAGTTACTCCGCTCGATGGCGAGGAAAAAATTTTTGCGGCATTGGGGTATGTGGGAATTCTCGCCCTGCTCCCGCTACTCACGCGCCGCGATTCGGAATTCGCGCAACACCATGGTCGGCAGGGACTCGTGGTTGCAATTATTTTTATCGTGCTGTGGCTTTTCGCGAAATTGGGAGACACCCTTTCCAATCTCGTTTTTGTTCTGCAATTTGCCGCAACTGTGGGAGGATTCGCGCTCGCTTATAAAGGTGATTGGTTTCGGATTCCGGGGATTTATGACCTTTCACTGAAAATAAAATTGAATCCGTCTTCTCAAACTTCTTCGAATGAAACGCAAAATTCGGAAGAAGAGTCTCCTCCCCCTCCGCAAAATTAGAATCTGATTTTTCCAGCGAAGAGCAACTCTGTACTGTTTTTTTATTTTTTAATTCCAAAAAATGGCTGAAATCACCGCCGCCCTTGTAAAAGAACTTCGCGACGCGACCGGCATTTCAATGCTGAAATGTAAGCAGGCGCTCGAAAAGTCCGCGGGAGATCTCGAAAAAGCGCGTGACATTTTGCGGAAGCAGGGTGAGGCAGATGCGGCGAAACGTTCGGAAAAAGCCGCGGGCGAGGGTGTGGTCGCGCTGAAGATTTCCGAAGATTCGAAAAAAGGCGCAATTCTCCAGCTTTTTTGCGAAACCGACTTCGTGGCGAAAGGCGATAATTTCACGAATCTCGCAGAAGAATTAGCGGGGGTGGCGCTCGAAAAAGGAGCGGACGAGATGAAAAT
Organism: Patescibacteria group bacterium; assembly: GCA_018817365.1. Taxonomy (GTDB): domain Bacteria; phylum Patescibacteriota; class Gracilibacteria; order JAHISY01; family JAHISY01; genus JAHISY01. The sequence continues at coordinate 2,527 of JAHISY010000037.1, forward strand.
CGCGAGCGCAGAAAAGATCCAAGAAGGCATTCAAAAAAATGGAGAGAATATCAAACTCGGCGCAGTGGAGATTTTGGCGGGAGAGCGGATTGCGAGCTACCTCCATTCGAACGGAAAAATCGGCGTGCTCGTTTCGTTTTCGGGAGACGAGGAGACTGGGAAAGATGTCGCAATGCAAATCGCAGCGATGAATCCGCGCGTAGTAAATCCGGATGAAATTCCGAATGAGGAGGTGGCAAAAGAAAAAGAAATTCAAAAAGAAATGCTCGCAAAAGAGAACAAGCCGGCGGGGATAATCGAAAAAATTCTCGAAGGAAAGCTGCGGAAATTCCGCGAGGAGCAGAGTCTGATGAAGCAAGCTTTTGTGAAGGATTCGAGTAAAACGGTGGAAACTTTTTTGAATGAAAAGAACGCGAAAGTGGAGAAATTCGTAAGATTGTCAATTTAAAAAATCGGACAAAAAGAATGTTTTTCTGATTTGCGCTTTTTCGGATGAAGTTTTAATTTGAAAAAGTGTCGAAAATGAGAATCATTCCGACAGCGAATTTTTGGGTTGAGAGCGAAGCTGAAAAGGAATACCACGACAACAGAAAAGCCGAACTAGAAGAGACAGCAAGAGACCCCCTCGTCCAAGAAATTCGAAAAGAAATTGAAAAATTGACCTGTCATCTGGCAAAAAAAGGTTTGCTGAAAAATCGTAGAATGCGGTGAAAAAACTTGCATCCTTTTTTAGAAAGAGTACTATTTCCTCTAAAAAATTAATTTTAATCATTTCAAATGAAAACTGAAATCTACGGAGAACCTTTTGAAAAAGGTTTCAAAGATAACCAGAGAGAGCAGATTGAAAAAACTGCTTCCGTTCAAACGGATCAACCACTTGATCCTGAGGTTCACTGCTGGGACATTGCGGAGGATCGTTCAATATGGGATCCAGTTTACGAAAAACACCGCTAATCAAAAGCTCCCCACCATTTTTTTAATTCCTCGACCGTGAGCTGACCGGCAGCGGTCGCATTCTTTTTTTCGATCGGCGCGAACA
>JAHISY010000038.1 GCA_018817365.1 Patescibacteria group bacterium
GGTATAATTCAAAGAACTGAAAACTAAAATAAAAATGAAATTTTATTACACCGCCATTTCGACCTCGGTGAAGAAAAAGCTCGTGGGCAGTATTTCGGCCGAATCAGAAGGGGAAGCGCGTGAAAAATTAAACAAAGTCGGTATGGCGATTTTGTCGATTGCAGTTGATCAGCCGGACAATTGGAATACAGAAAATATCTTTGAGTTTGAGGTGCTCGACAAAAGGAACGAGAAATTTTCAGGAGAAATTGTCGCAAAAAATAAAAGAGAGGTTTTTGAGCGGCTGGAGGAAGAGTTTGAATTCAAAAAAATAAATTATATTTGCAGCTCCACCGCGTCCGAAGAAGAAAAAATGAAAGCTCGCGAGAGTAGCGTGCGAGAAATTATTTCAGAAAAACAGAAAGAAGAAGAAGAAAAAGCAGATGAAGAAATGCGCACTTTTTCGGGGAGTTTGAAAGCTCTCGCAAAAATGAAAATCACGGAAAAAGAAGAAGATGATGATGATTCAACGGAAAATAATTCGACAAAAAATCTCGAAAAATTCTCAAACGAAGGCGAGGAAGATCTCACCAAAAAGACTGAAGCTGATTTTGCGCCATCTCAAAAAAATGAAGCAGAAGAAATTGAGAAAGTTAATCTGGGCGCGGATGAGGGAAATGAAGAGGATCAAGAAGAAGTTAGAAAAGAAAAAAACGAGGGAAATGTAAAAAAAGGCAAGCTTACTTCTCATGGTAAAGTCCAAATTTGGAAGGAGAAATTCATACGCCTTTTTTCAAATTTTTCGAGAAGAGCTGCAGAATTTTATTATTATTTCACAGAAATTGTAGCTCCTCCAAAAGGCAAAACGCGTAACGATGGGTGGAGAGAGATGAAGAAATTTCTTTTTCCGTTGAATGATTCAACCGAAATTGCAAAAACGAAAAACGAGGCAGTAATGAAATGGAAAGCCTTTTTCGAACGCCTTTGGATTTCTTTGGAAGAGGTCGTCGATGTGCTCGCGGCGGTTTTTCTCGCGTACTTCATTCTCGGGATGCTTTCGCTTTATATCGAAATTCCGCGAATTAGCGAACTGGCAAAAAACACATTACGCGGGAATTTCACAATTCCTTTTTTCGCGGGGGCATTTATTTTTTTTCGTTTCTTGCTTTTAATTCGCGAAAAATTTACAAGCTGGAGTTTCCTCCGCACATTGCTGCTTTTTATCGCGGGAGGTGCGGTAATCGGATTTGCGGGGGTGAATTTATTTTAAAATTTAAAATCAATTGGCGCGGCGCATCTTGAGAGGGTAAAATCCAATCTCGATGTGGCCTTTTTTAGAAATTAGCGGAATTTTTCTTCCGACTTACAATCTCGCTCTCGCGATTGGGGTTTTGGCGGGAGCTACCCAACTTTTTTTCGCCGCGCGGAGAAAACGCATGATTCTTCAGTTTCTTGCGGATAATTTTTTTATCTTGCTTTTCGCCGCTCTTTTTGTCGCGCGGCTGGCGGAAGTTTTGCTTCATAATTATTCACTGCTCCAGTTTCCGTTTTTTTGGGCAGAAAACGGCGGGTTTGATTTTTTTGGCGGGGCAATCGGATTTCTCATCGCTCTCGCGATTCTCTCTCGCCGCTACAATGAGAATTTCTTCAGCTGGCTCGATCTCACGTTGCTCGCGACTGCTCCCGCACTTTTTTTTCACCACATCGGCACTTTCCTCGCAGGCAGCGCGTACGGGACTCAAACTACGCTCCCGTGGGGGGTTACTTTTACGAATCCCGAAGCGGTGGGGTACTCCACTCTTCCGATTCATCCCACGCAAATTTACGCGGCGCTGCTCGTCCTCGGACTTTTTATTTTTGCTTCCGCAATTTTCAAAAATACCGCCAAAACCGGCAAGGCTGGTATCTTTCTTCTCCTCACGCTTTCAATCGCCTATTTTTTTCTAGATTTTTTGCGAGGAGATAGCGCGCCTACTTTTGGTATTCTTCGCGCGAGCCAATATTTCGCTCTCGCTCTCGCTCTCGTGGCAGCAATTCTCGTAGTAAAAATAAAGCAAAGCACACATGAAGCCCGAAGCGGCGAGTTTCAAATTCACCCTAAAAACTAATGAATGAAGTTCTAGACTATCTCGTGAATTTTCAACCCGGTGATTGGTTTGGAATTAGTCTGCGTGGGATTTTCGTTTATCTTTTTGTGATCTGGATTGCGATTGTGATTTGGGTGGCGCGCGATAGTGTGGGGAGAAGCAAGAGTCTTGTCTTTCAAGTCTTCGTGATTTTACTCACGATTATTTTAAATATTTTCGGTTTATTGATTTACCTCATCGTCCGTCCTCAAAAAACTTTAATCGAAAGATACCACGAAGATCTCGAGCATCGCGCGTTGGTTGAAAACGAAGAACTTTGCCCGAAATGCGAGAAACCTCTTCCGCTCGTTTTTCAATTTTGTCCCCACTGTGGAGAGGAAGCACGTAAGCATTGCAAGA
>JAHISY010000039.1 GCA_018817365.1 Patescibacteria group bacterium
AATTAACACCAGCTGATCTAAAATTGATTGAAAGCCGGCTCAATAACCGTCCCCGTAAATGTCTTGGCTGGCGCACACCAATTGAAGTATTATCTACTCATCTCAAACGCCTAGGTGTTCAGCTTCCAGCTTGAATTCAGTCTTGGATCGGAATTTGCAAGAAGTTAAAAAGGAAGCGATACAAGAAATGGAAAAAAGCGAGGAAAAATCAGAAGAGACTTCTTTGAAAAAAATTGATTCCGAAATTAAATCAGCCTAAAAAAATACTCTCGAGTTTGAAAAAAAAGCATTTTTCTGCTAAAATGGGAAGAAGTAAAACCAAAAACTATGCTTGCAATCACCACTGACAGCTTCGCAGGATATGGATTGGATCACACCTTCAAATTGATTAAAAAAGCTGATTTGGATGGAGTCGAAGTAGTCATCCGTCACGGAGAATTCGATGCGCAAAACGCGGATTATTTGAAAGAATTAAGCGAGCGACACAGATTGCCGATTGTCGCACTTTCCATGCAAGTGGAAATGAATGCAAAAAAAGCGCAGCGCGCAGTCGCGCTCGCGGAACAAGTTGGCATTCCGCTTATTACCATCACGCCTCCTGGTATTTTCGACTTTAATTATAAAAAGTGGCTCAAAGAGACAGCCCCCTCGCTTCGCAGGAGAAAGAAAGTGAAAATCGCGCTCGTGAATCCGCCGGCAAAAATGATATTTGGAATTTTCCCAAAATATGCTTATAACAATATTTACGAACTAAAGCAGTTCGATGACATTGCTTTTGATACAAGCAATATAGTCGGTCGCACCGAACCGTTGCTCGAAATTTATTCCATATTGAAATCGAAAATTCACTATGTGCATCTCTCGAATGTGAATCACGAGCAAACTCATACGTTGCTTGAAAGCGGAAGCGTTCCTCTTGAAAGTTTCTTGACGAGACTCGCCCGCGAAAAGTTTGAGGGGATTTTAGCTTTGAAGTTTAATTCAAAAGCGCTCGGGCTAGGAAATGATGAAAAAGTTCTCGAGAATCTTGAGAGTTGCAAAAAGTTTGTGGCGAAATATTTTCGCGAAGAGTAATCCAATTTGATCCGAACGAAGTTCACATCAAAAAGAATTAACCTGTCACTTAAGCGGTAGGTTAATTCTTCTAAAAAAGTATTTTCGGTGAGAGAGAGGATGGCGAATTATTTTCGAAATCTCCGCCAAAAATAAGCTCCTGCTCCGCTTGCGAGTACAAGTGCAGCCGTAGCAGGACCTGATTGCGGGAGGCTCTCAGGAGTTGGTTCGTCAGCCGAGGTGTGTTCATCTTTAAACAGAGTTTCCAACTCTGAGAGTTCTACGTCTAATACTACTTCTTCTACTTCAGGTTCAGGGATTTCAACATTTACCGGCTCTTCTGCGGGAACTTGAACTATTTCATCTGCAACTACCGAAATTTCTTCAGAATAATTGTAGCTGCCAAGATAAGTTCCCGTGGAATCATCCGCTGCCGCTGCAAAATAATAAGTGATGCCCGGCGTGAGATCTTCAAGCGTGTATTCGTTCACATTTCCGAGCAAAATGTTATTTTCGTAACTTGCGCCATCCTCAGAAATGCTTTGAATTCCGTAATAAATCGTGTAGCTGTCTGCACCTTCTACCGAATTCCACGTCAATTTCGCTCCGCCGGGAATAGATTCTCCGGTCACATTTTCCACGTCTGGCAAATACTGATCCTCCGCGAGGGTGAGTGGAACTGCAAGTGCGAGCGTGAGAACGAAACTCGCGACCGCGAAAATAATTTTTGTTTTTTGCATTTTTATGAGGATTAGCTTTTGATTTTTTAATTTTAAACCACTCCTAGTTTAGCAAATTTGACCGAAAAAATCAAGAAAATGTATGCGTCCAATACATCCTGGACTTTTTGCCAATGAAGATTTCGGCTGGAGTTTTGTTATCCAGCGAGTGGTGTGGTCGGTAGAAATTATAGCGCATCAAAAAGTGAAGCAGACGCATATTAAAAATAGAGA
>JAHISY010000040.1 GCA_018817365.1 Patescibacteria group bacterium
CCGAATTAACTTGGATCGTATTTAATAACAATCTCTTTTGAGATATTAAAATAATCCATAAGCCACTTGGTGCGATTGATAAAAGTTCTGCGAGAAATTCTAAACTGTGAAATCTCGACACGAATTAGATTAATTCGGTATAACTAACCCCATTTTCTAAAAAGTAGTCAGCCATTTTATTTCTTCGGTGAGCTCGCAGACCACGATGGAGTTTTACTTTTTGTTTGAGGTGGGCGAAGTATCCATCACAGGACAGGAATTTTAGGGGCATTTTCCCAAAGCTGCCAGAAGGTACGTGAGTCGTCTAGAAAAATGAAACAAATGAGACACTATAAAAAGGTGTGCAGGTGAAATAGTTTTTCGTATTTTTATGTAAAATTATTCCAATTTAATTTGTCTAAGATGCCCACCTCTGATCTACGCCAATTTTTTCCCAAGATATTTAAACCGAAGATTTTATTTGGAGTGGGTGGTTTAATTTTAATTTTAGTAGCGATAGGACTGGTTTTATTTTTGATGCGACCTCCAGCCTCCCAATTTAGTTTCGACCAAAATCAAAAAGTTGCCAGTAGTTCTGATCTAAAATTAAGTTTTCCTTTCGCAATGAATCGGAACAGCGTTGAGGAAAATTTAACTATTCCGAGCGGACTCGCTGGTGATTTAAGCTGGCAAAATGATCAAACCTTGGTATTTGATCCAACAGAAAATTTAACTTTTGGTGCAGTTTACAAATTCACCCTCAATAGCCGAGCCTTGCGGCTTGATGGGCAAAGGCTAGGCAAGGCACTGGAATTTAAATTCACAGTTTCGGGTCTGCCGACTCTATCCACTCATGCCCCGGCTGACGGAACTACGGAAATTCCGACGGATGCCGATATTACACTTGTTTTTGACAGACCAATTGTTGCTTTGTCTACCGTTCATTCGAAAGAAAATCCTGAGGATTGGTCAATAACAATCACGCCAGAGATACAAGGTCGTTGGCGCTGGCTTGGCACTACTACTGTGAAATTCGTGCCAAGCGAAGAGCTTCGAGCAGCCACTCGTTACACGGTCTCCGTCCCTGCAGGATTGACGACACTTTCGGGAGAGCAGACAGCCGAGGATTTTAGTTTTAGTTTTGAAACTATTCGCCCACAAGTTATCAGCACCATTCCTCGATCCGCTAGCAGTGAATCCGGTCCCAACAGCAAAGTCGAACTCAGTTTTAATTTACCAATTGATGTTTTGAGCGCTCGTGAAAAAATTACACTACTCCAGAAAGTGGATTATGCTAATACGGCAGAGGATGGAGAGTTTGCGTTAGATATCGAGAGTATCGTTTACGGCGAAAAAGAAGTTGATAAGCAGATGATTACCGATGAAAAAACTATCATTCTGGAGCCGGCTAAGCCGCTCGCATTCAATATAAATTATGCGGTCAAAATAGCCACAGGAATTCGCAGCACGCAGGGCGAGCTTGGCAGCGCGGCGGATTACAATCTAAATTTCAAGACGGCTGGACCGATGCTTATCGAAAAAGGAACTTATTCAAATAATCGTATTAATCTTAGATTTTCTAACGATATAGCAGCGGAGGAGCTGACTGACAAAATCTCGATCACGCCGACAGTTGCGGGTTGGGATGATTTAAAATTCCAGCCCAATAATTGGAACCGGAACGAACTAAATTTTTATGCACAGCTTGCTCCCAGCACGACTTACACTTTGACCGTGGATCAAGATGTTCGCGATCACTGGGGTCAAAATTTACCGGCAGACTACAAACTTACTTTTACAACCAAGCCAGTTGATCCGAGAGTTTTCATCCACTCAGAAGGCGAGTTCGGTATTTTCGAGAGTGCTAAACCGCCGATTTATTATCTAAATGCGGTGAATGTGAGCCGAATGGATGTTGAACTGGCGAAGCTGTCGCTGTCGGAGTTTTTGGAAATTAGAGATAAACGGAATCAAAATTACGAGTTCAATCCAAATTTGAATAGTTATTCTGACTATCAAAAATGGAGCTTTGCGCCACCTAAAAATGAACACGATCAATGGGAATCGATTCCTTTTGATTTGAATGAAAAAACCGGCAGTCCGCTCTCGCCTGGGATTTATGTCTTGACTTTGAAAGCGCCCGAATATCGCAATAAATATGGCGATTACGCGCAAATTATTAATTATCAATATTTCGCGCTAACGAACCTCGGGCTCACGCTGAAATATTCCGGCGGACAAGCACTTGTTTGGGCAATCAATCTCCAAACCGGTGATCCACTCAAAGATGCTCTTGTGAAATTTAACTCTTTAGACGGCGAACAAGTGATCACTGGTCGCACAGATGAGGATGGATTTTTTGAAACCAAACTTGATTTACAAAAATTTGTCACAACCAACAACGAGTATCAGCCTGAATTTTGGGTGACAGCGGAATACGAGAAAGATTTTGCTTTTGTGGGTAGCGATTGGAACAACGGAATTCAACCCTGGAGTTTTGGATTTGGGACGGACTTCCATGGAGCTGATGCTCCGGATTATCAAATGGATTCTTATATTTACACCGAACGACCAGTTTATCGTCCGGGAGATACAGTTTATTTCAAAGGCATTGTCCGTTTGCGCGATTCCGAGGGCGCATTTTACCCTCCCAAAAATAGTCGCCAGGCTCTCGTAAAAATTGAAGATTCAAAAGGAAATGAAATTTACAATAAAACTCTCGACTTCACTGAGTTCGGTAGTTTTTCCGATGAATTGCCGTTGGATGTAGAAGCGGCACTAGGGGGTTACAGCTTGCGAATACAAACCGTGCCAGACAATGATATTGGAAGTAATTACGGATACACAAATTTTTCAGTTTTGGCTTACCGCAAACCTGAGTATCGCGTGGATTTAAGCTCCACGGTAGAGGAGTATTTCGACAAAGACGAAATCAAAGTCGAGGTCGAAGGAGCTTATTATTTCGGTGCTCCATTGAGTAATGCGAAAGTAAACTGGCGAGCGAAAACGACTGATTATTTTTTCAATCAATACACTGACGGCTGGTATTCGTTCGCGCTGGAAGAGGCTTGGTGCTGGTGGGACTGTGAACGTGAATCAAGTTTGCTGTTAGAAGATACGGGTGAACTAGATGAAAGTGGCAGATTTAATTTGGAATTTCCGATTGATCTCGCCGACAAAAGTGTTGGGCAAGTCGTGACGGTCGAGGCAGACATCACCGATCCAAATAACCAAGTCGTCAGCAGTCGTATTTCCGTCCCAGTTCACAAATCTAATGTTTATGTCGGTATTCGTCCGGAAAATTATTCCGTCCAGCCTGGAGAGGATGCTGTTTTAAAAATTGTCGCGGTCACGCCTTCCGGTGAAGTAATCGATGGACAGAAAGTAACAGTTAAACTTTTTTCGAGAGAGTGGAATTCTATTCGTAAAAAAAATGTGGATGGTCGTTATTATTATGACAACGAAGCTAAAGATGCTTTTATAAGCGAAACAACAGTCAAAACAAATTCTGACGGAAAAGCCACAGCGAAACTGAAAGTGCCGTCCGGTGGACAATACCGTGCGGTTGCTACTGCCGAGGATGACAAGGGTCGTGAGTCCAAAGCTGGTACGAGTATTTACGCTTGGTCGCGAACTTATGTGAATTGGCCGCACAAAAATGATGACAAGATCGATGTCATCGCCGACAAACCGGAATATGCCGTCGGAGACACGGCAAAATTACTCGTCAAGTCGCCCTACCAAGGTGAGAATGTGAAAGCTCTCATCACCGTCGAACGCGAGAATGTAATTCGTAAGGAGGTCGTGACGATTGAGAGTAATGCTCAGTCTTTCGAAATTCCGATCACGGAAGATTTGATTCCGAATGCTTATGTTTCGGTTGTTATCATCAAACCGCGAGTCGGCGAGACCTTCAATGAAAATGGACTCGACACCGGAGCGCCGGCTTTCAAAATTGGCTACGCCAAATTACTCATCGAAACGACGCGGAAGGAACTCAATCTCGCACTTACGACTGACAAGCAAAAATACAGTCCTGGTGAAACAGTTCATGTGAGCCTCAAAGCAACCGATTATTCTGGTAAAGCCGTCGAATCTGAGCTTTCGCTCAGCGTAGTAGATATGAGTGTGCTCGCGTTGACTGGATTCGAAATGCCCGATTTGGTAAAGAAATTTTATGCAGAGCGCGGACTGGGGGTCATGACCAGTGAGCTGCTGACTTATCTGATCGAACGCTTCAAGCCGGGATCCAAAGGTGGTGGAGGCGGCGCTGATCCAGAGTCGCAAAAACGCGGTGACTTCCGCGACACGGCTTATTGGAATCCGATAATTGAAACGGACAAAAACGGCGAAGCGAAAGTCGAATTCAAACTGCCGGACAATTTGACGACTTGGAAATTACTGGCGATTGCGGGCACGCGCACGAGTGAATTCGGCGCAGTGGCAGAAGAAATTGTCGAAACTAAAAAGATAATTGTTCGCCCTGTTCGTCCGCGTTTTGCGGTGGTCGGCGATGAAATTGAGCTTGGGGCAATCGTCCATAACTTCCTCGACAAGGAAGCTGAATTCTCAGTTTCTCTGACCGGATCCGGCTTCGAGTCGCGCGGCAAAATCGAGCAAAAAATCAAAGTCCCGATGGGTGAACAAATTAAAATTAATTTCCCAATCACTGTCGGTCGCGTAGAAAATTTAACTCTAAATTTCACAGCGGAAACTGACGGAGCGCGCGATGAAATTGAGGAAACTATTCCGGTTTATGTCTTCGGGGTGCCACAGTCGGTCGCAACATCCGGATTGACCGAAGACAGCGTAACTGAAATTTTGTCAGCGCCTTCTGAAGAGGAAGCTTCTTTTGGAGATTTAAGTATTACGATTTCACCGACATTGGCGACTTATCTACCTGCTGGTCTCGACTATCTCGTGAAGTTTCCCTACGGTTGTGCGGAGCAAACTGTGTCGAGTTTTTTGCCAAATGTAGCTGTCACACAACTGCAAGGTTTTGAGGCATTCAAAATTACAACGGATGAAGAACTAGAAAAAAATATTATCGGCGGGTTGGAAAAACTCTACACATTCCAGCGTGGTGATGGTGGCTTCGGTTACTGGGCTGGCAGTCGCGAAAGCTATCCTTATCTCACGGTCTACATTGTCTTTGCGTTGAATGAAACAAAATCTGCAGGTTATGCCGTCGATGCAAATATAATCAGTCGCGCACGCAATTATCTCAACAGCGTTCTGCGAAATCAAAACTTAAAAGAGCCGCTCGATCTGGCGACTCGCGCTTATATCCTATTTGTATTGTCCGAAGGTGGAAATGTCGATGTCAGTTTGCTGAATAATCTTTACGAACAACGCGAAGACTTACCGCTATTTAGCCGAGCTCAGCTGGCGATGGCTTTGCAAAAATCAGGCTCGCAAGGAAGTTTGGACAAAGCTAAGAAAATGCTCGATGAAATTTTAGGCAGAGTGAAAACGGAAACCCGCGGAGCTCACTTCGAAGAAGATAATTCCGAAGATTTTCGCAGTCTTATGAATACCAATAGCCGCACGACTGCGACTGTTTTGCAGGCACTGATACGCATCGATCCAGAGAATGCGCTTATTCCGCGAGTGGTTCGGTATTCGCTCGCGATTCGCGAAGAGGGGCACTGGGATACGACTCAGTCAACCACAATTTCCATTCTCGCTCTAATTGAATTTCTGAAAAATACGGGCGAGCTGGGTGCGGATATGACTGCAGGAGTGGCAGTTGGCGGCAAACAAGTTTTGGATCACCGTTTCGATCAAACTAATATTTTGACACGAGAAGAAACCAAAATCGCGTTGGCTGAGCTCGCGCGAGGCAAAGATAATGAAATTAAAATTGGTAAAGATGGTGCGGGCCGACTTTATTATGATCTGCTGTTTTCTTATTTTTATACTGCTGATGAGCTACCACCAGCGGAAGAAGGTCTCGGCATCGTTCGCGAACTTCTACCTTTGAAGTCCGATGAATTCGATACTTCACTCACGGAAGCTAAATTGGGCGAGACTTACAAAGTCAAGCTCACGATCACTGTACCGGACGATCGTCACTTCGTGGCGGTGGAGAGTCCGTTGCCAGCCGGCATGGAAGCAATCGATCTGAATCTGAAAACTAGTCAGCAGAGCTTATTCGACGATGCGGTGAACGATTGTAAAAATTCCTGGAGCTATGATTGCTGGCAAAATAATCTTTGGCGTTTCAATCATACTGAACTCCGTGATGACCGAGTTTTCCTTTTTGCCGACTACCTGCCGACGGGAGTTTATGAATACGAATATCTGGTGCGCGCGACGACTCCAGGAAAATTTCGCCTCCGTCCCGCTCGGGTTTGGGAAATGTACTTTCCGGAAACCTTCGGACAAACTGGAGGAAATTGGTTTGAAATTCAAGAATGAAATTAAAAAAAAGATGGATCGCCTTAAGTGTAACGACTGTCTGTGTGGCAGCGTTACTCTTTTGGCCGTTACCAAAAGCACTCACAAATCCCGCTTCCCGTGAGCCCACTCGAATTCTCGATCGCAACGGACAATTACTTTATTCCATTCGCAGCCCGGATTATGGTGCTCAGAACAAAATCACATTCGCAGAAATCCCATCGAAGATTATCGAGGTGCTGATCGCCACCGAAGACCGCACCTTTTACAAACATTTCGGTGTGAGTTTGCGTGGAATTTTGCGAGCAGCCTATTTAAATTTCAAAGCCGATCGAATTGTTTCCGGTGGCAGCACGTTGACGCAGCAACTTGTGCGCAACCGTTTGCAGCCCGCCCACCGCGGATATTGGTACAAACTCCAAGAGGTCTATTTTGCAATGAGGTTGGAGGGAAAATTAAGCAAAGCGGAAATTCTGGAAAGTTATTTAAATACTGTTTACTTCGGTCATCAGGCTTATGGCATCAGCGCAGCAGCAGACATTTATTTCGACAAACAAATCGGCGAACTTAGCCTCGCCGAATCAGCTTTACTAATAGGATTATTGCAATCTCCCGTCAGCCTCGACCCTTTCAGAAACTTCACATCAGCCAAGAAACGGCAACAAGTCGTGCTCTCCGCAATAATCGATGAGGAGAAAATTTCAACAAGTGAATACGAGGACGCGCTCAAAGAGCCGCTGCGAATCGCGAAAGACAAAGTCGAGATTCGTGCGCCGCATTTCGTCAAATGGTTACAACAAAATTATGCCAATGAATTGAAAGTTGGTCCGAATATCAACACCACTCTCGACCTGAATCTCCAAAACGAAATCGAACTCATCATCGCAAATGAACTTTCTAAACTCGCGGAAAAAAATGTCACGAGTGCAGCTGTCGTCGTGCTCGATGTCGAAACTGGCGAACTGTTATCAATGATCGGCTCGGCAGATTATTGGAGTATGGAAAATGATGGACAAGTAAATGTCGCTATTTCCTCGCGCCAGCCTGGCTCGGCTTTGAAGCCATTTACTTACGCGCTCGCTCTCGAAAATGGCGAGACTGCCGCGACCACGATTGCTGACATCGAGACACAATTTTTCACTCAAGAAGGCAATCCCTACATTCCGCGGAATTATGATTACGGCTATCACGGGCTGGTGCGCTACCGCGAGGCACTCGCGAATTCTTACAACATCGCCGCAGTCAAAGTTTTGGAGCTGGTCGGCGTGGAGAGATTATTGAACTTATTGAAATCCGCTGGAATCTCCACCCTCGATCAAGACCCTGAATTTTACGGCTTGGCTCTCACCCTCGGTGACGGAGAAGTGAAGCTTTTGGATTTGGCGCGGGCGTACGGGATTTTCGCGCGCGGCGGCAAGACTTTAAATTTAAAAGTTTTGTCAAATGAGATGAGCACGTCCGGCGAGCAAATTCTCGATGAGCGCGTGGCTTGGCTGATTGCCGACATTCTCGCGGACGAGGATGCCCGCTTACCAGAATTCGGTGCAGACTCGCCCCTCAATTTCGATTTTCCAGTCGCCGCCAAAACCGGCACGACTCGCAATTCTCGCGACAACTGGACCTTCGGTTTCACACCGAATCGGATCGTCGGTGTTTGGGTCGGGAATGCTGACAACTCACCGATGCAGGGAACTTCTGGTGTGACCGGAGCCGGTCCGATTTTTCATGAAGTAATGTTGGCAGCAACCCGCGATTTATCTCCCCGAAATTTTCCGCGACCATCAGGAATCACAAAAACTGAAATCTGTAGTCTGTCCGGCAAGTTGCCGACTGAATATTGTCAGCACACACTCACAGAATTTTTTATCACTGGAACCGAGCCAACCGATTCCGACGACATTTTTCAGCCAATTGAAATCGACACACGCAATGGACTTTTGAGTAATAATTGCCCAGCCGAGGTCATAAAAACAGATATTTTTGCGATTTTTCCACTAGAGCTTCAAAAGTGGGCTCGTGAAAATGGTTGGATCGAGCCACCACGTGATTACTCACCGCTTTGCCAAAATGAGAAATCCAATTCCCTAAAGAGCAAGCTCGAAATTACCAAACCACCTTACGACAGCTTTCAGCTTGACCCACTCGTACCCGATGAAAATGAAAAAATTATTTTTGAGGCACGTGGTAGCCAAAACTTAAGTAAAATTGAGTGGTGGGTAGATGATGAATTTATAGGTATCGGGACTGCGCCCGATTATCGTTTGGAGTGGCAGCCAGAAGTAGGCGAGCATGAAGTTACGGCAAAATCGACTGATGTTTCCAGTAAGGCGGAATTTGAGGTTCTAGAGTGATTTAGCTCGATAACTCGCAGCAGCTCGGCAAAGATTCACGAACAATACTTATATTGCGAAACGGTGCCAAAATTAGGCTTTCGCGGCGATGTCGGTCATATCCATTATCGGTTGCATGATTGCGGCTACGAGTCCGGCCACGAGAGTGCCGATTATCACGATAATTACCGGTTCCATGATTGTGGAAAGATTTTTTACGAAGATTTCCACTTCCTCATCATAAAAGGCTGCCACTTTTTCTGTCACGCTGCCGAGCTGTGCGGTTTGTTCGCCGACTGCAATCATGCTGACCACGAGATCGGGGAAAAGCGGATCTTCATCAATACTCTTGTGAATTGGCACGCCTCGTTCCACATCCGCTTTCACTTCGAGTAGCCGCAAACGATAGACTTCATTTCCCACTGCGTTGGCGGTAATTTCCAGTGCGCGGATGATCGCTACCCCCGAACTTGAAAGTAAAGCGAGCTGCCGCGCGAACGAAGCGAGCGCGGCTTTTTGGTTCAATTGTCCGAAAATCGGAAGATGCAGCATCAGCCGATCCCAACTTAACTTTCCGGTTGGAGTTTTTTTCCAATGACCCACAAAAACAATCACAACTGCAATTGTGATGATGAGCATCAACCAATTCGGAAAAATAAAAGTGGAAGCAATAAACCAATTAGAAGCATTTACCAATATTCTTGTGGCGATTGGCAATTCAGCGCCCGCTCCTTCAAAAAGCTCGCCGAGTTTCGGAATCACCATCGTCATCACTAGAAAAATCGCGCCGGTAAGTACAGTGAGCACCACCAGCGGATAGATCATCGCGGAATGGATTTTTTTCAAGAGTCCAGCTGATTTTTCTGTTTCGGTGGCGAGGCTTACAAGAGTTTTATTTAGCTGCCCGGAAGCCTCACCTGCCTCAATCATTCCGATTTCAGCTTCTATAAAAATTTCGCTGTAATCTCTCAGCGCATCCGAAAAGCGGCTGCCGGTTTCTACTTTTTGAGCCACATCATTGAGCACTAGTCTCAGTTTTGGATTTTCGCTTTGCTTACCTAAAATTTTGAGTGCTTTCACAATCGAAAGTCCCGCGTTGATCATTACCGCGAGGAGTCGGAAAACCACAGCTTTATCTTTTGGTTTGACCTTGGTGTGAACAGCTAGATATTCGTTGATCGAATCAGTAATCCCTTTCAATGCTTGTGGTTTGGTGGAGAGAAATTTTTCGTTGTTCTTTTTCTTTTCTGCAGAAGTATCTTGTCGAGGCGTTGCTGCTTTTTGTTTCTCGTCGGTTTGTTCGAGGCTTACCACGTTCAGATGCTTTTCATTGAAAAGCTTGTCGGCGGCATCCAGCTTGCTGGCGGCGCTAATCGTGCCGGTAATTTCTTTGCCGTTTTTGTCGCGGGCGGTGTAGTCGAATTGCATTTTTGAAGGATTATTTATTAGAAATTTTTTCTATTTCGGAATTCTCTTCATCTTCAGCCTCTTTTTCAGTCGAGCGGGTTACCGAGTAAACTTCTTCGATGGTGGTGATTCCGGCGAGAATTTTTTCTACCCCATCGTGCTCGAGAGTTTTCATTCCCTCCGCGATTGCCTGTTGTTCAAGTTCGAGTGGAGAACTATTTTTGAGGATTAGATTTTTGAGTTGGTTGCTCATTTCGAGGACTTCGTAGATACCGATGCGACCTTTATACCCAGTATCTCCGCAAGCTTCGCAACCCTCGCCAGTGTAGATTTTCAGCGGAATATTCTTTTCTTCGAGTCCCAATTTTTTTCGCTGCGTTGGATTCATCGTTTCGATGGCGCTGCGGAGTTTTTTTTCAATTGCAGGTCTGAGTTCAACTTCCTTTCTGCATTTGTCGCAGATCTTTCTCACTAATCTTTGCGCGATAATCGCATTCACCGTGGCGGTGATGAGGAAGGCCGGCACATCCATGTCGAGCAGGCGGGTGATTGTGGACACGGCCGAATTCGTGTGAATCGTAGAGAGCACGAGATGTCCGGTAAGAGCGGCTTCGATTGCTACTTCGATTGTCTCCCGATCACGAATCTCACCGACCATGATGATATCTGGATCTTGCCGCAACCCGGTTCGCAGCCCGAAGGCAAAAGTATAATCAATCGCGGGATGGACTTGGCTCTGGTTTAATCCATCCATTTGGATTTCCACCGGATCCTCGATGGTCATGATGTTGACCTCGGAAGTATTCAAGATATGAAGGCACGAATAGAGAGTTGTGGTTTTTCCGCTGCCAGTCGGACCGGTCGTGAGGAGGATCCCGTTCGGAGCGGCGATCGCTCTTTTTATAATTTTGAGATTATGAGGTTCAATGCCGAGTTCTTCGAGTTTTGGAATTTTGCGGCTGCGATCCTGTAATCTCATCACAATCTTCTCGCCGTGAACGGTTGGTAATGTAGAGAGGCGGAGATCGAGTTCCTTGCCTTCCGGAGTGGTTACTTGCACGCGACCATCTTGAGGGATTCGGCTTTCGTCGATTTTGAGATTGCCCATTATTTTAATCCGGCTCACGAGAGCGGAATGCAGCGAGGGCGGATATTCCACGATTTGTCGGAGGATGCCGTCGACACGGAAGCGAATACGGACAGTATATTCCGACGGTTCGATGTGAATGTCCGAGCTTTCAATATCGATTGCGCAGTTGACAACATGTTCCGCGATTTGCGGCACGTCACTTGCGATAATTGCGTTCTGGAGTTCGGCAATTTTATCGGCCATTTAATTTTTATTTTACTGCTGCCAAAATTATTAAACTCATTTAGCTTTATTGCTGGCAGCAATCTCTTCCAGAGACGGTAAGCTATAGGCATTTACTGCGAGTTCAACATTGATTTCTTCCGTCATTTCTGTTTTGCTGCCACGATCTTTGATTTTCATACTCACATCTTTCACATCAAGTAGGCGCGTGGCTTCATCGTCATCGGAGTTGATATTGCCAGTTTTTTCGAGGTAACGAAGAAAGGTCATCAATTTTTCTTTCGTTCCGAGCAGCTTGATTTTAATCGGCAAGATAAGATAATCCACATCTTTTATCGAAGTAGCTTTGCCAAAATTTACCGATTCTAAAACAAGCGATTTATCACTGCCGGTTAGTTCGTTGGCTTTTTTCTCCAGTTCGCGGATGATTTTAGTTTCCTCCGTTTTTTCTGGAAGAATGGTCGCAATTATTCTCTGATCGGTTTCCGCGCGGATGCTGTATTTTGCTTTCAAAAGGCGATACTGATCGCGCTCTGATTCGAGTTCGAGCTCGCTGTCAGCAATTTGACTGTCTAATTCAAAGATGTTAGCGTGAGTTTTGATAAGTTTTTGATAATTTGGCCAAGCCATAAAAACCGCGGCGAGCGCCGCGATTATTACGGTGATACCGAGGCGGATGTTGGCCCCTTGGCGTAGTCGGGTGGTGTATTTTGTCATCTGAAAAAAATTATAATTTAATTATTGAGAATTCTTCGCAACGCTTCAAAAACATAGACAGATTCGGAATCATTTTTCGCAGTTAAATGCCAGTCTTCCGTAGTTTCCTCAGCAGTTGTAAGTTCACCCTCGAATTTAAGATTGGAGTCTTTTTTGGTTGCCGAATCATTTGAAAAAGAAAAATCAATTTCTTTGAGCGCTTCGATGTCAATATTCTTTTTGTCTTCCTCTAAGTCCACTTTTTTTACTTTTAACCATTCAGTCTTCTCAATATCGCGCGAATCGACTACAGCCGGATCTTGCAGCGCGAGCTTGATATTTAGCGGAGAGGAGATGCGTCCCTGCCGATCTTCATCTTTCGAAAAAATAAATCCTGAAACATCTTTAAAATACGCGCTGCCCTCGAAAGCATCGATGAGGTCGGCGAGCAGAGTGAAACTTTTTTGATCGTAAGCGGATTCGCCGAGCGCTTGTCCGCGAAGATCAATTTCACCACTTCGTGATTTGCCAGAATAAGAAAGCAAAGTCACGAGTTCGCCATTCGGATCGATATCTCGGCTGGCATCGAGAGGAATTCCTCCAGTGTCGCGCTCGAGATCAGCGCCGAGTCGCGCGATTTTTTCCGCCTGCTCGATTACACTCGACCACACAATTCTCTCTGCTCGTAAATCATTAATCGTGTTAATGCGACCGAGGTTATGCACGATTATTGCTGCGGTCAATAAATCCGAATCATTTTTTTCTTTCTGTGGATTGCCGATGATACGAACTATTTTTTGGAAAATTTTATTTTCGGAAATCTTAGTAATGTCGAGTGCTTGAATTTCGCCGAGAGCAATATCGAAACTATTCGGACGCTGCGGGGAAAGTTTATCTAAACTAGTTTGAAGGTTTGCTACCACTTCTTTCGTAGTCTCGCTCACTTCGTTTGTATCAATTGCCCAAGATTGATTTTTGATATCCGTCACTAAATTTTCGAGATTCGCATTTTTTACGTTCCGCAAGATGTTTTTCGCAGCGGATTGCGCAGCGGCAAAATGAGATTTGAGCACCGCCGAGGGAAAGTTTTTTTCTTGCGGATTAATCGCTGCAAGTTCCGTAAGCAAAGCAGCAAGCTCTTTTTCGATTTCCGGATCGGTTTTAATTTCCTCGCCTAAAATTTTCGCCTCTTCTAAAATTTCAGCAAGAGCGCTGCTGATAAATTCCACACGAATCGCGCGTGTATTTTCGAGACTGCGAATTTCCGCTTCCGAAAGATAAATCACCTCACCATTTGAATTTGTCGTCTTAAGTAACGTTTCTGAGGAATCGTCGCTACTTTCACGCGGAATCACTTGCTCTCCTTCCGGTCTCTCATAATTCAGGATCGGATTTTCGAGATCAAGCGCAAGCACACGGTTTACGAGATTCTCTACTCGCAACAGTTTGCTAAATTTTTTCGTATCGCGATTATCGGTGCGCAACTGCTGAAGCAGTTCGGTTTTGCGGTTAAATTCAGTAATGAGATTTTCTTTCCCAAATTTTGCGTGGAAATAATTGCTTTCGTGGAGCATCGTAAAGAAATAAAGCCATATCCCTGCCACTACGATTATTACAAACCAGAGCAACGTTCGCGCATTTGCGAGCTTCACGCGAGCTTTTTCTTTTTCGACGCTTTCTTTCTCAGGGATTCTTTCGAATGAGAATTGGCTGTTTTTCACTGAGCTGACTTCTTTTTCAGCTTGCCGAACAATCGCGTTTACGAGACAGCTTTCGCTTCCCGCAGCCTGCTTCTCGCTAAGTTTTCTCCAAAACGAGGTTTTTTTAGGCTTTCCAATTGGATCTTTTGAGTCGGTAGGCATGGATAAAAAATTAATTTTTTAGTAATAATTTCTTTTCATTTTAGCATAATTTTGCTTTTAAAACAATGAAACTTTACTGGAATGACAAAGAAGAAAGAATTATACTCTTTTTTTTTGAAAAGTCAAAAGAAAAGTCAAAAATCAGAAAAGTTTTTGGATAAATTTTTTGTGCGGGCAATCTGCCTTTTTGAAGGTTGAATTTTCTGTCCACCTCTCTTAAAATCAGCTCGCCTCGACCTCGAGGTTTTTCTTTTCTCTTTCTTCAATGCTTTTGGATGGCAAACAGCTTTCCGTCGAAATTCTCAATTCGGTGAAGCGGAAGCTCGCGGGCAAAAAGAGGAAGGTCGGTTTGGCGGTGATTCTAGTCGGTGCACATCCTGCGAGTGTCGCATACGTTCGGCAAAAAAAGCTCGCGGCAGAGAAAGTCGGTTTTGCTTTCCACGAGGTGAAATTGCCAATCTCGGTTTCGGAAGCGAGGCTGCTGCGCGCAATTGAAAAATTGAACTGCGACAAAAAAATTCACGGATTTATCGTACAGCTGCCGCTGCCGAAAAAAATTGATACGCGAAAAGTTCTCGCCGCGATTCACCCCGCGAAAGATGTTGACGGTTTTCACCCGCTGAATTTCGGACGCGGATTTTTACAACTGCCCGCGCTGCTGCCCGCTACTCCCGCGGGGATTTTGAAGCTTTTGGATTTTTACAAAATCCCACTAAAAGGGCAGGATGTCTGCGTGGTCGGTCATTCCAACATCGTCGGCAAGCCGCTCGCAATGCTGCTGCTGAATCGCGATGCGACGGTGACAGTCTGCCACGAATTCACGAAAAACTTGAAAGTCCACACAAAATCGGCAGATGTCGTGATTTCGGCGACGGGTGTTCCGAATTTGATTCGGGCTTCGATGTTGAAAAAAGGCTGCGTAGTTGTTGATTGCGGCGGCGTGAAAATTAAAAACAAAATTGTCGGCGATATCGATTTTGATTCTGTAAAAAAAATCGCGCGGGCGATCACTCCTGTTCCCGGCGGGGTGGGTCCGATGACGGTGGCGACTTTGATTGAGAACACTTATTTTGCTTCGCAAAATAATTTTGAATTTTTATAATTTTTAAATAAATCTTAAACCTTAATTTTTGGAAATTAGAAATTATTTAAAATGAATTTAAATCCTGAAAAATGTCGCTTCACTCTCGGAAGAGTTTGGGATGAGGATGAGCCGACTTGTCTTTTTGTGATGTTGAATTCAAGCACTGCCGACGAAAAAAATGATGATCAAACAATTCGAAAATGCAAAAGAATTGCAGAAGTCAATAATTTTGGTTCTTTTCGAGTTGTTAATTTATTCGCGTTTCGCGCGACCAATCCCGCAGGTTTAAATTTGGCGGACAATCCGATTGGGAGCGGAAATGACGAAATTATTTTAAAAGAGGCAAAAAAGAGAAAGAAGAAAGGTGAAAAAATAATCGTTGCGTGGGGCGATGGAGAGAGGGTTGAAGAATTTAAAAAGCGTTCCAAAGAAATTTTGGATCTTTTCAAAAAGGAAGATATCGAAGTTTGCTGTTTGGGAATCACGGCGAGCGGCAATCCGTGCCACCCTTTAAATGTGAGTTGTCAGTCGCCCTTTCCGCTAAAATCTTTTCCAATTTCCAATTTCTAAAATCCAATTTCAAATGTGTGGAGTAATCGGCATCGCGGCGGAACACGAGGTAGTCGGTGAAATTTACGACGGGCTCGCCACGCTGCAACATCGCGGGCAGGACGCGGCGGGGATGATGGTTTTCGATGGGAATCAATTTCACACGAAACGGGGAAACGGGCTTGTTCGCGACGTGATTACTGCTGCCGATATTCCCGGGCTGCGCGGCAAAATCGGTATTGGACACGTTCGCTATCCGACTGCGGGGAGTTATTCTGTTGACGAGGCGCAGCCTTTTTTCGTGAATTCCCCATTCGGACTCGGTCTCGTCCACAACGGTAATCTCACAAATGCTGAAAAATTGCGGAAAGAATTGGCTCGAGAAGGACGGCATCTCAATACCGCGAGCGATTCGGAAGTTTTGTTGAATGTTTTTTCCCGCGAATTACGAAGACAATTAACTCCCGAGACATCTCAGAGGTTAACAGCGAAGAAACTTTTTGCCGCGGCGGAAAAAACCGCGCGGCGAGTCCGTGGCAGTTACGCGGCGGTGATTCTCGTAGCGGAGTACGGAATTCTCGCAATCCGTGATCCGCACGGTTTGCGACCGCTTGCGGTCGGCGTTCGGAAAAATCGGGAACAAAAAGAATTCGCAGTGGCATCGGAAGATCCCGCGCTCACCGCGCTCGGTTTCCATTCGCTCGGAGACGTGCAGCCGGGCGAGGCGGTGTGGCTTTCAGCGGCAGGGAAAATTTTGCGGCGGCAACTTGTTCCGAAGAAGTGGAGTCCTTGCATTTTCGAGTACGTCTATCTCGCGCGACCGGATTCGCAAATCGATGATATCTCTGTTTATCGCTCGCGATTGCGGGCGGGAGAATACCTCGCGGAAGAGATTAAAAAAGCGAAAATCCAAATTGATGTGGTGGTGCCTGTTCCCGATACTTCCCGCACCTCCGCGCTCACGGTCGCCTCGAAATTAAAAGTAAAATATCGCGAAGGTCTCATCAAAAACCGCTACATTGGTCGCACTTTCATCATGCCGACACAGGCGAAGCGGCAGAAATCCATCCGCTGCAAACTCATTCCGCTGCCGCTCGAACTGCGCCGGAAGAATGTTCTCCTCGTCGACGACTCGATCGTGCGGGGGAATACTTCTCGGCAGATTGTCGAGATGGTGCGCGCTGCCGGCGCGAAAAAAGTTTATTTTGCTTCTGCCTCGCCGCCGCTGCGATCGCCGTGTGTTTATGGGGTGGATATGCCGAGCAAAAAAGAATTCATCGCGAACAACCTTTCGATTCCGCAAATTGCCAAGCGGTTGAAAGCGGACGCGGTCTTTTATCTGCCGTTGGCAGATTTGGTAAAATCGTGCGAATTTGGAGGGAAGAAAATTCCCAAATTTTGCACGGCCTGTTTTGATGGAAAGTACCCGACGAAGGAGGTCGATGCGAAATATTTAAAAATAACGGAGAAACAGCGCGACAATTCGCGGGGAGAGGAGCAGGAAGAGCAGATGACGTTACTATGAATTATGAATGCAGTTTTTGGTTCGGGATGCTTGGTTTTTTGGAATTTTTGGTTTGCCGCGTTTCTGGTTGAAATTCCGGAAGTCAACTCGAAGGTTAGTTTAGGCTCTCAGTTTTTCGTGGTTTTTGCTAAAATCCTCTCGCTTTAAATTAAAATCAAATCATGAAAATCCTCCTCATCGGCAACGGTGCGCGCGAGCATGCGCTCGGTGAAGCGATTCTCCGCTCACCGCAAAAGCCTGAGCTCATCGTGCTAGCTGATAAAATCAATCCGGGTTTACAGAGGCTCGCAACGGTGTACGAAAAAGTTGACTCGCTTGCAGACTTAGACGCGCTCAAAAAATTAGTTGAACGCGAGAAGCCAGAATTCGCTGTTATCGGACCGGAAACTCCGATCGCGGCGGGAGCGGCGGACTTGCTCGAAAGTTTAAACATCGGCTGTCTCGCTCCGCGCAAAAATTCTGCGCGTCTCGAATCTTCAAAAAGCTTCACGCGCGATTTGCTGCAAAAACACGACATTCCCGGCAATCCTGAGTTTGCGGTTTTCGTCCAAAATCCAGAGACCGCGAAAGCGATTCGAACTTTCATGGAGTCGCTCGACGGGCAATTCGTCGTGAAAGCCGATGGATTGAAATCAGGGAAAGGAGTGAAGGTCGTCGGCGACCATTTGGCTGGTATCGAGGATGGGCTGCATTTCGCGCTGAAATGTTTAGAAGAGGACGGGCGAGTCGTCATCGAAGAAAAATTAATTGGCGAAGAATTCTCGGCGATGTTTCTCACCGACGGCAAAACTCTTGCCGCGCTGCCGGTCGCGCAGGATCACAAGCGTGCCTTCGAGGACGATCGTGGTCCGAATAC
>JAHISY010000041.1 GCA_018817365.1 Patescibacteria group bacterium
AGTAGAGATGATCTGGGGATAAATTATTTTCTCAAACCAAAAATCTCCTGAACTAGCAAGTTTATTTTAAAATTTAAAAGTTGAGTCAAAAATTCTATTTGTATTCACATATCCGTCAATGATTCAGACAACGAGGCAGTTCCACTCTCTACCTTCTACTCTCTACCTTCCAACTTGTTGCGCACCAAAAAACTGCCAATCGGTCATATGGCTTATTAGATTGTTCAAATATTCAAAATGTAGCGGGAAATTTGATCAATGAACAATGACAAAATGTGCAATGTTCAATGATTCGATCATAAAACAATTAGCAATTCACAATGTGCAATGGCCAATGAATTGAACATTGATAATTGATAAATTGAAAATTGAATTTGTCTCCCTAGAAAGGAGGTGATCCATCCGCAGGTTCTCCTACGGATACCTTGTTACGACTTAGCCCCAATCAAGAGTTTCACCGTGGTCCCTAGTTGCCTAGAGCCTTCGGGCGCCCCTCTCTTTCGTGGCTTGACGGGCGGTGAGTACAAGACCCGGGAACATATTCACCGTATCGTGGCTGATACACGGTTACTAGCGATTCCAGCTTCATGGAGGCGAGTTGCAGCCTCCAATCCGAACTTGGCATGGCTTTATCAGGATTGGCTCCCCCTCGCGGGTTGGCTACCCTTTGTACCATGCATTGTAGCACCGGTGTCGCCCAGAACATAAGGGCCATGCTGATCTGACGTCATCCACATCTTCCTCCCAGTTTGGCTGGGCAGTCTCGCGTGAAAAAATAACACGCGACGTGGGTTGCGCTCGTTTACGGACTTAACCGAACACCTCAAGGCACGAGCTGACGACGACCATGCAGCACCTGTCACCGAGTTCTTTGCAGCACTCCCGTATTTCTACAGGATTCTCGGGATGTCAAGTCCTGGTAAGGTTCCTCGCTTATTATCGAATTAAACCCGATGCTCCACCGCTTGTGCGGGTCCCCGTCTATTCCTTTGAGTTTTAATCTTGCGATCGTACTCCCCAGGCGGATTACTTAACGCGTTAGCTTAGGTTCGCAAAGGGATCGAATCCCTCGCAAACCGAGTAATCATAGTTTAGGGCGTGGACTACGGGGGTATCTAATCCCCTTCGCTCCCCACGCTTTCGTCCCTGACCGTCAGTATCGACCCAGCAAGGTGCCTTCGCATTTGGTGTTCCTCCGATTATCTACGGATTTTACCCCTACAATCGGAATTCCCCTTGCCTCTGTCGAACTCTAGAAATACAGTTTTCGGAACGCTTTCAGAGTTGGGCTCTGAAATTTCACTCCAAACTTACATTTCCGGCTGCGGACGCTTTACGCCCAGTGATTCCGGATAACGCTTGCACCTCTCGTATTACCGCGGCTGCTGGCACGAGATTAGCCGGTGCTTATTCGTGTGGTTGACTCAAAAATTTGCTCCCACACAAAAGAGGTTTACATCCGTTAGGATTTCATCCCTCACGCGGTGTCGCTCCGTCAGGCTTTCGCCCATTGCGGAAGATTCTTTACTGCTGCCTCCCGTAGGAGTATGGGCCGTGTCTCAGTCCCATTCTGGCTGGTCATGCTCTCACACCAGCTACCCGTCATTGTCTTGGTGAGCCGTTACCTCACCAACAAACTGATAGGCCGCAGGACCCTCCCAAACCGCAAAAGCTTTACTCGGCAACCTCTCGCCCGCTTCGCTCAAATTTTCAAGTTTCAAATTTTCAATTTACAAAATAAATTCCAAATCCTAATTTTAAAATATTTTAAATTTGAGAATTGAGATTTATTTGAAAATTTGTAAATTGAGTCTTGAAAATTTTCACAAAGTGAACAAAAGGTTGCCGAGACTATCCGGTATTATCCCCGCTTTCACAGGGTTATCCCGGAGTCTGGGGTAGGTTCCAACGTGTTACTCAGCCGTCTGCCATGAATGGAGATTGGAAATTAGATAATTAGAAATTGGAAATCACTTCCAATTTTTTCTCAAAGTGTAAAGTTTTTTGCCAAGAATATTTATTTCTTCAATAATTTCATCAAATTGTTTTCGAGTTATTTCCTCGACTGCGAAAGCATCTTCGAAATGAGATTTCAGCTCATTTTCCGAACCGATCGCGCGAGTTAAATAATTTTTAAACTCGGCTGTCGAACGACCAAAACCCTCGGCGATGTTCGCCGAAATCGAATTAGCCGCCCGACAAATCTGATCGCGAAGATGAAAAGAAATCGGCGAGAAGCCCCGCGCGAGTTTCACAACTTTTGGATAAAGTTGCTTCGCCAATTGATAAACATCGAGATCTGAAAAATCTTGAATCATAAAGTGATTTTAACAAAAAACTCCAACTTCAAATATCTAATCTCTAATCTCCATTCATTCGACTTGCATGTATTAAACGCACCGCTAGCGTTCATCCTGAGCCAGGATCAAACTCTTCGTAAAGAAAAGTTTGTCTCCGCGAATGCGGAGATCAAAGTTGGAAATAAATTCCAACAAAAATTTAAGATTGTTGTCTCCACCGAAATGGAGATACTTTCTATTTCCCGCTACATTTTGAATACTAACTTTTATAATTTTATAATTTGCCGAGAAATCAAGGAGCGAAAATTTAGCTCTCAAAAAGAGCCGGTGGATTTTAGGTAAGCGCGTGAGGAAAGTCAAATCTTTTTTTGTTAAAATCTCAACATGTTTGGCAAAATAATTTGGAGCGCGATTTTCATCGCCGCGGGTCTCAGTCTCGTGGTTTACACGAAGCGCGTGAAGGATTTCACCGGCAGTTTTGATTTTGCGGAAAAGTGGTTTGGCGGCGGCGGGACTTACACTTTTTTGAAGCTCTTCGGCATAGTAATCATAATCGGCTCGTTTCTCTGGCTGACCGGCACTTTCGATCGAATCCTACCCGATTTTTTCACGAACCCGGTAGCACCTGCGGAATGATTTGGCATCGGAAATTTTGGAAGGTAAAATCCCGAGTGCTTCGCACACGATCATCCATCCAATTTCCAATATCTAATTTCCAACCTCCACATTTGGGGCTGTAGCTCAGCTGGCTAGAGCACCTGCTTTGCAAGCAGGGGGTCCGGGGTTCGAATCCCCGCAGCTCCACCAAGTTTGGAAATTGGACATTAGAAAATGGAAATTTGATTTCAAAAAATGACCCTCGTCTCACGAGGAATATTTTTTGGAGGCCACGCCCGGATTTGAACCGGGGAATGGCGGTTTTGCAAACCGCTGCCTTAACCACTTGGCTACGTGGCCGAATTTAAAATTAGAAATTAAATATTAAAGGAGTGCAAGCTACTCTCGCAAATTTTTCCACTGTCCACCTTCCACCTTCCACCTTTCAATCTTGGTGCCGGAGGCGGGACTCGAACCCGCACGAGGTTTGATCCTCAAGAGATTTTAAGTCTCCCGTGTCTACCATTCCACCACCCCGGCATTTTGGATGTTAGAAAGTGGAAAGTGGAGATTGGAAGTTTGTGCGCGAAACGCACATCTTTTCCACTTTCCAAAGTTTAATTTCTAATTTCCAAACTTGATTTTAGCAAATAAAAATTTTTCTTTTTATGTTTTATTTGCGACAAAAGCAAGTTAAAATCCTCCCCGCTTTTCCACCTTCCAATTTCCAACTTCCAATTTCGGATCAGTAGCTCAGTTGGTAGAGCAGACGCCTCTTAAGCGTAAGGTCCCGGGTTCGAGCCCCGGCTGATCCACCAAGATTGGAAGATTGGACTTTAGAAATTGGAGAGTGGAAGCTTACTAATTGCCCTGTTGAATTTCTCAGTTGTCCGTGCTTTCTCAGCTTCATCCGCCGCGGCGCATTCGCAAAACTTTTTTAATTTATTTTTTAAAATCCGCAACAACTGTCTTTTCCCTCTTTCGAAAGAGAGGGAAGGCGAGGCACTCACACGAAAAACAAAACAAAGTCCAAAAAACGAAAGGATATCTCAGAGACGGAGATTTGAGAAGTGCGGATTGGAAAACCCCTAGAGCTAGAGAGTGGACTTCGGAAAGCCGAAAGTAGATATTGAAAATTTGGCGGACTGCCAAATTCTTCCGTCTGTTCCGCTATGAAGCAACCTGTCGGTTTTTTCTAAACCAAAATAACGCCGACGTTCCAAAAATAAATAGCACGGCTACAGCTGCATTTCGCAACAGGGAAAAGTTGACATCAATCTTTTTCGGCTCGATCGTGAATTGAACAGTCCGCGCGGGACTGCGAAAGCCATCCGACATTTCTGTAAAAATCGTCAGAATGTGTTCGCCCGCTGGCAAATCCTGCGGCGGACGAATCACGAAATCTCCCGCCGGATTATCGACCACGATGGAGGTCGAAACCAAATCGCTTTGGAAATTCGCCACAATCGTGTTGCCATAAAAAGTATTTCCGTAAAAAGTCGGTCGCAAATTGTCAAAAATAACCGTCTCGCCAAAGTGAAGCTTCGGCGGCAGAAGGATAAAGTCGAGATTAATCTCGACGGTCGCCGTGTCGA
Organism: Patescibacteria group bacterium; assembly: GCA_018817365.1. Classification (GTDB taxonomy): domain Bacteria; phylum Patescibacteriota; class Gracilibacteria; order JAHISY01; family JAHISY01; genus JAHISY01. The sequence goes on from JAHISY010000041.1 coordinate 4,493, forward strand.
GCAGCTCGCTCGCAGACTTCATCTGCAACTCGTAACGACCCGCCGGCAGAATGGTTTCGGGACGCAGCAGCCACTTGCTGTTTGCATCTGTAATCGTTTTGCCAAGCTCGATGTTTTCCCCGCTTGTAGAAACGGCGGCGATACTAATAACTTCACCGGCGCGAGCGGTTCCGCGTAAAATCGGCAGCGGATCGGCAAGCAGCATCCCCTCGCGCAAATTTGTGAAGCGAGTCCGGAGCTGCCGATCAACTTCGAGCGGATCGGTATCGAAATCGAGAATCTCCTCGCCATCGCTGAGATCGTCCAAGTCGGAATCGGCAAGATACGGATTCGTGCCGAACTGAAGTTCGAGACGATCGGACAATCCGTCCCCGTCGGAATCGCGGAGACCGAGCGAACGTTCCCCCACGAGAATCCGACCGTTCGATTTCCTTTGAATCGCAATCGTGTTTGGATCGAGAAAACTGATAATCTCATTTCCCTCCTGCTGCCCGAGACGAGCGAGCAGCAAGTTGATTTCGCCGACCGTGAGAAAATCATCGAGCGAATAATTTTTATTTTCAAATTGCCGCAAAGTTTTTTTGAGTTTGCGAAATGAAATTATTTCTTCCGTCGCGAGCGCGCGGATTTCCTTCGCCGCCGCGAGCGCAGAATTAAGTTCGTCAATCTCTTCCATAGAAGGTCGCTCGGTATTCGCCGCTGCCAAAATTACGGGATTGAAAGCGGCATCCTCCGCGAGCAATTGCTCGTAATCCGGCGAAAGCCCCCACGCCGCCAAACTGCTGATTGTTTTTATAATTTTTTCACGCACGAGAGAA
>JAHISY010000002.1 GCA_018817365.1 Patescibacteria group bacterium
CAAGCATTCAAATATTTAATCTTGTTTCAAATTTAAAATTCGAAATTTAAAATTCTCCAAATAACCTCGTTTCAGATTTTTTTAAACCAAAAATCTTCTGAACCGATAAAATCATGCTCTCGCACATTCATTTTCGTGCTAAAATCACGCAAGTTTATGGTCATCCGCCGTTCCCGCCGCCGCCGTACCTCCACAGCTCGTCGCAATTATTCGCCGATGCCAATCCGCCGCCGGTCATCTTTCGTGAAAAAACTGCTCACTTCCACCAGTAAAACCGATTTTCGTCTCGAAATCGAATCGCGGGTGGCGCGGGATATTTGGGCGGTGATTTACATTACGCTCGGCATTCTCACCTACCTCTCGCTCGGCGGTAAAATCGGCACTTTCGGTGAGTGGTGGATTACTGGATTTCGCGGTCTTTTCGGGATTGGCATCAATTTTGTACCGCTCGTTTTTTTTGCAGTCGGCGGCGTGATGCTCGGCTCGAAAACAATCAAATTTAATTTCACGCGCATTTTCGGGATAATGCTGCTCACCGCGGTGACGCTCGGTATTGTTCACCTCTCGGCTTCAGAGGCAGAAATGTTTCCCCTCGCTTCCGAATTTGGTGGGGCTGTTGGTTTTGTTACTTCATATTTTTTCTATAAAGCTTTTGCCGCCCTTGGCGCAAAAATCATTCTTTTTGCTTTCTTTCTTATCTCAATCCTGCTCACTTTCGGAGTTTCGTTTCGGGATTTGTTCGCGCTTGTCAGAGGGTTCGCGGGCGGTTCGAAACCTGCCGAAAACGGAAGTTTGAAAGTCCGCGATTTTCAAAAAGAGGCAGCGGAGAGTCGGCAGTCGGCAGTCGACAGTCGACAGAATGAAAATAATTCAAAAATAAAACCTGAATCAAAAAAGGATTCTGACAACCCTGAATTTCGCATCAACCGACCGGGTTCGGTCAAACTTGCGAGTGAATTCAAACCCGAAAAATCGAAAGTTTCGGATGCGGACTGGACACCGCCTTCGCTCGATTTGCTCGATGAGGCAGCGAAATCGGCTTCCGTTGATGAAGTTTTACTTCGCAAAAAAGCGGAATCAATTCGACAAAAACTTTCGCAATTCGGAATTGATGTCGAGATGCATGACGTGAATGTCGGACCGACGGTGATGCAGTACACGCTGAAACCGGCGCAGGGAATGAAGCTCTCGAAAATTATGAATTTGAAACGGGATTTGGCGTACGAGTTGGCAGCCAAAAGTTTGCGCATCGAGGCGCCGATTCCCGGGAAAAGTTTGGTTGGCATCGAAATTCCGAATGAAAAAAGAACGCTCGTTCGGCTAAAGGAGCTGCTGCTTTCCGACACATTCTCTCAAATCAAATCGAACCTCCGCGTCGTGCTCGGTCGCGATGTTTCCGGTGCGGCGCGAATTGCCGATCTCGCCGAGATGCCTCATTTACTTGTGGCTGGCGCGACTGGTTCAGGCAAATCGGTGGGAATCAATACTTTTCTGCTTTCGCTGATTTATCAAAATTCGCCGAACGATCTCCGGCTGATTCTCGTCGATCCGAAAAGAGTTGAACTCGTGCCGTACAACGGGATTCCGCATCTCCTCACGCCCGTCATCAACGATTCCGAGAAAACAATTTCCGCGTTAAAATGGGCGGTTTCAGAAATGACGCGGAGATACATTGAACTTTCAAAGGCGAAAGTTCGCAACATCCGCGAATTTAATTCTTCACGTTCGACGGAAAAAATGCCGTACATCGTGATTGTGATCGACGAGCTTGCCGACCTCATGATGGTCGCTCAAAAAGAAGTGGAAGGCTGCATCATGCGGCTGGCGCAGATGGCGCGCGCTGTCGGCATTCACCTCATTCTCGCGACGCAGCGACCGTCGGTGAATGTGATTACCGGCGTGATCAAAGCCAACATTCCGGCGCGCCTCTCATTTCAAGTGGTCTCGGGCGTCGATTCCAAAACAATTCTCGATTGTATCGGCGCGGAAGATCTGCTCGGGATGGGAGACATGCTTTTCATCCCGCCGGGCGAATCGAAGCCGGTGCGGATTCAAGGCAGTTTCATTGACACGAAAGAAGTTCGGAGAGTGACGAACGCAATTAAATTGGATTTGGCAGAGGAGCCGGAATACAACGAAGAGATCCTCGATTCCCGAAAAACCGCGAGTGTGGTGCTGCCGGGCGTGAAACACCCTTCCGCCGACTCGAATAGAGGAGGCGGTGACGAAGAAATCATCAAACAGGCGGCGCGGGTCGTCATCGAGACAGGGCGGGCTTCCGCATCGTTGCTGCAGCGCCGACTTTCGCTCGGCTACGCGCGGGCGGCGCGAATCATCGACATGCTGGAAGAGAGGGGATTTGTCGGTCCGGCGGCAGGAGCGAAGCCGCGCGACATTTTCATCACCGCCGAAAAATTAACCGAACTCGAAAGTGGTGGCGGTGATCCGGCAGCTGCGAAAAATGAGGATCTTCTCAATTCGATGGAGCAAGGGAGAGGGGAGAGGTGAATTTACAATTTTCAATTTACAATTTTCAAATAATTTTCAAACATTCAATCTTGTTTTGAAATCCCGAAGGGATCACTTCGTGATTTAAAACTTAAAATTAAAAATTGAACTCCTTCATGAATCTCGCAATTGCCGAGGCGGAGAAAGGTTTAGCAACGGGTGATGGCGGACCGTTTGGCGCGGTGATTGTTCGTGCCGGAAAAATTCTCGCGCGGGCGCACAACGAGGTTCTCAAAAATAATGACCCGACCTGCCATGCCGAAATTCAGGCGATTCGCGCGGCTTCGCAAAAATTGAAATGTTTCAATCTCTCCGATTGCGAAATTTATTCCAACTGCGAGCCGTGCCCGATGTGTCTCGCGGCGATTTATTGGGCGCGGATTCCGAAACTTTATTTCGGAGCGACGCGGGCAGACGCGGCGAAAATCGGTTTTGCTGATAAAATTATCTACGACGCGATTGGCGGCAAAGCGGCGTGCGAGCGAGTCGAAAAAATTCAAGTCGCGCGAGAGAAATGTTTGCAGCCCTTTAAAAAGTGGGTAAAAATGGAAAATGTAACTCAATATTAAAATGCCTCGACCTCGACATCGAACTCTCATCTCGAACCTCAAAAAATTTTTTATAGAGAGAAATTTCACGCGCGCGGTCGTTGGACTTTCCGGTGGGGTGGATTCCTCGCTCACGCTCGCGCTCGCGGTTGCCGCGCTCGGCAAGAAAAATGTTTTTGGTCTCATTCTTCCGCGAAAAAATGTGAGTTCGTCCGAATCGAGAATTCTAGCAAAAAAAGTCGCGAAGAAGTTCGGAGTGCGAACTTTCGAATTTGAAATTTCCAAAATTGTCAATAATCTGAAATTTCCGTGGGAAGCGAGCGCGCTCGCGGAAATGAATCTCGCGCCGCGCGTGCGGATGATCGCGCTTTTCCACTTTGCGAATTCACGGGACGCGCTCGTCCTCGGCACCTCGAATCGTTCCGAAATTTCGCTCGGTTACGGTACCAAATTCGGCGATTTCGCGGCGGATGTGGAAGTGCTCGGGAATTTATGGAAAACGGAAGTTTTTGCGTTCGCGAAGAAATTAAAAATTCCGCGGGAAATCATCGCGCGGGTTCCGACCGCAGAGTTGCTGCCGAATCAAACTGATGAGAGCGATCTCGGCGCGAGCTATGAAAAGCTGGATGCGATTCTCCAAAAACTAGAAGCGAACAATTTTGGCTTGTCCAAAAATTCCACGGAATTTGAAAAAGAAATTCTCGCGCGCGTTCTCACGAATCGCCACAAAACCGAGCCGCCGCAGTTTTTGGGAATATAGATTCTTGCTTGCTTTTCAAGCCTGCTTGCCGGCAGGCGAATGGAGAGTGGAAGGTGGAAAGTGGAGATTCGTTAATTACTTTTTGTCCGAACCACTGATTATACCCATCCTTCGCTTTCCGTTCCGCTTCGTTTCACTCCAAGCTTCGGAGAGCAGGCTGATTTTTATGATTACGCAGATTACCGCCTGCCCAAATCACCACCCTGCAATATTTTCACGACAAGCTCGAAGAAAAGAATCCGAGAAATCAGCGTAATCCGATGAATTATGGTTCGATATTTTCAACCCCAGGGTCGGTAGACAGAATTTTGAAATATTGCGCGGTGGTTTCAACCCGAGGGGTTGGAAGGTGGAAAGTGGAGGATGGAGGATGGAGGCTTGCAAATCTCCCCAAACCAAGTTGGAAAACGGAATAATGTTTCAGAGACGGAGATTTGAACGGCGAAGCAGAAGTTAAAAAACTGAAGGCGGATAGCAGACCTGCCTGATACTTTCTTTCTAGGGCGGAGAGAATTTGGAGATAAACAGACTGTTTTTCCGTTGATCGATTATTCTTTCACTTTCAAACCCATCGACTTCGCGGTGCCTGCGACGATTTTTTTCGCAGCTTCGAGATCATTTGCATTGAGATCCGGCATTTTTATCTTCGCGACTTTTGCAAGCTGCTGCTGCGTGATTTCCCCGACTTTTTCTTTATTTGGCACGCCACTGCCCTTTTTCAAACCTAATTCTTTTTTAATTAATTCTGCGGTCGGCGGAGTTTTCGTGATGAAATCGAACGTGCGATCTTCATAAACGTTAATTTCCACAGGAATAATGTCGCCGCGTTGATCTTTCGTCCGCTCGTTGAACTGATTGCAAAAATCCTGAATCGCCACGCCGTGCTGCCCGAGCGCGCTGCCGACAGGAGGCGCGGGATTCGCCTGCCCGGCAGGAATTTGCAGCTTGACTCTAGCTTTGATTGTTTTAGCCATTTGAAAGTTATTAGTTAATAATTTTTAGTGATTAAAATATTTTGTCGTAAATTATTATTTCACGGATTTATCAGGAACTTCATTATTTTGATTTTTTCTCGAAGCTTGCATGATTTGCTTGGCAAGCTCGCGATTGGTTCGAAAAAGCATTGCTAGCTCAATCCCACCTTCTTCGGTTTTATCATAAGGAAAAATTTCAGGCATTTTTAAAATTTAAATAATTACTTCTTCTTGACTTGCACGAAATCCAGCTCGACCGGCGTGTCGCGTCCGAAGATGGAAACATTCACTTTTACCTTGCCTTTCGCAGTGTCCACGAGACTGATCTGTCCTTCGTATCCGGCAAACGGTCCGTCGAGAATCGTAACCACGTCGCCATTTTTCATCTCGATTTTGAAAGTAGTTTCCGCGGAGCCGACATGTTTCTCGATGATCCCGAACTCTTCCGGAGTGACTGCGACGGGAATATTGCCGCTGCCGACAAAACCGGTAACATTCGGAGTATTCCGCGCGACATACCAACTTTCATCCGTCACAATCATTTCTACCAAAACGTAGCCAGGGAATAATCTTTTCTTTTCCGTTACTTTCTCGCCGCGGCGAATCGTCACTTCCTCGACTTTCGGCACTTCGACTCGGAAAATGTAGTCTTGCATGTTGCAACTGTCGATACGCTGCTCAAGCGCGGTTTTCACCGCGTCTTCGTAACCTGAATACGTATGCAGCACGTACCAATTTTTTCCGGTGTTGGTAGCTTGTTTACCCATAATTTAGTCAATAAATTTTTAAGTCGTTAAATCGTAAGTCAGTAAGATAATTTGAAAATTGAGATTTAGAATTTGTTTGAATCCGCCGCGGCGGAGAGATTTGGAAATTTGGGAAGCTATTTAATTCGCTAATTTCAAAAGCATCTTGTATCCCCACGAAAGAAAAGTGTCGAAAAATCCGAAGATAAAGGCGAACGCGAAAGTAACCGCAAGCACAATTATCGAAATCCGGATTGCTTGCTGCCGAGTCGGCCAGCTCACGCGGTGAAGTTCGCTCACCGCTTCGCGAAAATATTTGGAGAGGTTCATTTCATCTTTTTTAACCCGCGGATTATACCACCCCTAAAAAGCTTCCGCGAATTCGGAAGAGAGTGTAATCAAAGAGGATGAGAAATGCAAATTTTATTTTAGAATTTTATTTTCACAGGGTCGTCGGTTAGGCGGTGAATTTTCTCGAATCAGGAGAAAAACAGTCTGTTTATCTCCAAATTCTCTCCGCTTTTTTAACTTCTGCTTCGCCGTTCAAATCTCCGTCTCTGAAACATTATTCCGCTTTCCAACTTGGTTTGGGGAGATTTGCAAACCTCCACCCTCCACCCTCCACTTTTCAACCCCTGGGGTTGAAACCACCGCGCGACATTTCAAAATTCTGTCCACCGACCCCTGGGGTTGAAAATATCGAACCATTATTTCTCGGATTCTTTTCTTCGAGCTTGTCGTGAAAATATTGCAGGGCGGTGATTTGAGCAGGCGGTAATCTGCGTAATCATAAAAATCAGCCTGCTCTCCGAAGCTTGGAGTGAAACGAAGCGGAACGGAAAGCGAAGGATGGGTATAATCAGTGGTTCGGACAATAGGAATCTTCAAATATTTTCTCAAACTAAAAATCCGTTGATCAGTTTTCTTCACAAAATCATAATTTCGTGATAACCTTAATTAGTTAATTAAACTGCGCTTTTTGCGCGTGGAAACTTGAACTTTTAATTTCTTTCGAATGGCTGACTTCATCAAAATAAAAGGCGCCCGCACCCACAATCTCAAAAATATCGATGTGGAAATTCCGCGAGACAAGCTGACGGTGATCACCGGACTTTCCGGCAGCGGCAAATCGAGCCTCGCTTTCGACACGATTTACGCGGAAGGGCAGCGGCGATATGTTGAAAGTTTGTCGACGTACGCGCGACAATTCCTCGGACTCACGAGCAAACCGGATGTCGATTCGATCGACGGACTTTCGCCGGCTATTTCTGTCGATCAAAAATCGGCAAGCCGCAATCCCCGCTCGACAGTCGGAACGGTGACGGAAATTTACGATTATCTGCGGTTGCTTTTCGCGAAAATAGGCATCCCCCATTGTCCGAATTGTGGAAAAAAAATCACGCGGCAGTCGGTGAGCCAAATCGTGGATGCGATTGCCGACCTTCCCGAAGGAAAAAAAATTCTTCTCCTCGCGCCCATCGTCGTCGATCGGAAAGGCGAGCACGCCAGCGTGATTGCAAAAATCAAAAAAGACGGCTTTGTCCGTTTTCGCGTCGATGGGAAAGTTGTGACAATCAGTGAGGAATTAAAATTGGATCCGCAAAAAAAACACACGATTGAAATCGTGGTCGACCGCCTTGTCGCGCAAAATTTGAAGCCGATTATAAAAAAACTAAAAAGCGGCGAAACGATTGAGCAACCGAATCCGGAGCGCGCGCGACTCGCGGACAGCGTCGAACTCGCGCTGAAAAATGGAGAGGGAGTGATAAAAGTGGTGGACGCGGAAAATTCGAAGGACGAGCAAATTTTCAGCGAGGCGTTCGCATGCGCGGATTGCGGAATTTCGCTGCCGGAAATTTCGCCGCGGATGTTTAGTTTCAATTCACCTCACGGCGCGTGTCCCGACTGCCACGGTCTCGGCACGAAATTGACAGTGGACGAGAAACGAGTGATTCCGAATCCCGATCTGTCGATCGAAGAGGGAGCGATTTTGCCGTGGGTGACACTCGCGAGCGCTGATTTTTACGGAAATATTTTGCGGGCGGTGGCGAAGGCGCACGGTTTTGATTTGAACCAGCCGTGGAAAAAATTGTCGCCCGAAACGCAGGAAATCGTGCTACGTGGAACCGGCGATGAACGCTACGAAGTGAATTTCAACACCGACCGCTTCGCGAGAGAATATTCGACCAAATTCGAAGGGGTGCTGCCGAATGTCGAGCGACGGTATCGCGAGACTGATTCTGATTTCGTGCAAAATAAATTGGAAAAATTTATGCTGTTGCAAACCTGCGAAGCGTGCGGCGGACGACGGCTGCGGCGGGATATTTTGGGAGTGAGATTGCAGGGAAAAAATATCATCGAAACAACCGCGCTTCCGACTTTGGAGGTGCGCGAGTTTTTCCGGAAACTGGAACTCACCGCTGCAGAAAAAAAGATTGCGAATTTAATTTTGAAAGAAATCGACGCGCGACTTTCATTTCTCGAAAATGTCGGGCTGAATTATCTCACCCTCGACCGTGCCGCCAATACGCTTTCCGGCGGCGAGGCGCAGCGGATTCGACTGGCTACGCAGATTGGTTCGAAATTACAGGGGGTTTTGTATGTTTTGGACGAACCATCAATCGGGCTGCATCAGCGGGACAATGCGAAATTAATTCAAACCCTCGTCGAACTCCGCGACCTCGACAACACGGTAATCGTGGTCGAGCACGATGAAGAAATCATGCTCACGGCAGATCACATCATCGATATCGGACCGGGCGCAGGTCGGCGCGGCGGCAGAGTGGTGGCGGCTGGCAGTCCGGCGGAAATTATCAGGAATAAAAAATGCCTCACCGGCGATTATCTTGCCGGAAGGAAAAAAATCGAGGTGCCGTCAAAACGGCGGGAGGGCAACGGAAAGTTTTTAAAAATTGTCGGCGCAGAGGAACATAATTTAAAAAAAGTGGATGCGATCTTTCCGCTCGGAACTTTCATCGGCGTGTCGGGAGTGAGTGGCAGCGGGAAATCAAGTCTCGTGAATTTTATTCTCGCGAAACGGCTGCTCCGCGATCTGAATCGCTCGAAAGACATACCCGGCAAACACGCTGATTTAATTGGCATCGAAAATCTCGATAAAGCCATCGTCATCGATCAAGCTCCGATCGGGCGGACGCCACGGTCGAATGCCGCGACGTACACCGGAGTTTTCACCGATATTCGCGATTTGTTTGCCGCGACGGTGGAAGCGAAACTGCGAGGTTACAAATCGGGTCGATTTAGTTTCAATGTGAAAGGCGGACGGTGCGAGGCGTGCGGAGGCGACGGTTTGCGAAAAATCGAGATGCATTTTTTGCCGGATATTTACGTGGAATGCGAGGAGTGCCGCGGCAAGAGATACAATCGCGAGGCGTTGGAAATTAATTACCGCTCGAAAAATATCGCTGATGTACTTGATATGACAGTCGAGGATGCGCTGACATTTTTTACCGCGCAGCCCGCAATCAAAAAGAAGCTTTCAACTTTAAATGATGTCGGGCTCGGTTATCTCCGTCTCGGACAAAGCGCGACGACGCTTTCCGGTGGCGAGGCGCAGCGGATCAAACTCGCGACAGAG
>JAHISY010000042.1 GCA_018817365.1 Patescibacteria group bacterium
AACGATGATTTTTTTCAACCAGCTTGGTGGTAGTTCTCCTAGAGGACATTCAAGAATTTTGTCGACTAAGTTTCGGCTTCCTGCGCGAGTTTCTTGCTGGTTGTCGGGGTGAAGTTCTTCCTCGGAAATAACATTCAAACCGGCTTGATTAGCACTCGCTTCTTCGAGGGAAATTCTTTTCATTTTTTAGGGGGTTAAATTCAAATAATGTAGTGGCTGATTTTATTCCAGAATTATCGGAAAGTGTGAAGCGGTTGCCTAATCGGTATTTTTTTATAAGTAACGATAGGGTTAGTTTGAGGTTTTGATTTAGCAAGCGCTTGATTTTTCGGATTTGTTGGTTCTGCGAGATTGATTTTATTGTCATCACAAAATTTTTGGATCTCCAGACGGATATTTGTTTCGAAAGTTTTTAAGTCGGGATTTTCAAGGGGATTCATCTAAAAAGAATTAAGAAAATGAGCCAATATTTTACTCATTAATTATTCAAAGTCAAGTTTTTATTTTGGAGAATTTTTCTCATTCGCGACCACCCGCCATCGCGTTTCTTTTTCTAATTTTCCCGGCACCGCGAAACCGGCGGCTTTCACGTGTCCGCCTCCGCCGAACGCGCTCGCGATTTTCGCGACATCCGTGTCGGGATGTTGCGTTCGCAAACTCGCTTTCACGAGACCGTCTCGCTCCGACAGTAAAATCGAAAACTTCGCGTCCGGCACCGCATTCACGAAATCAACCACACCCGCGAGATCCTCTGTCTTCGCTTCTGTCGTCTCGAAATCTTTCCGCTGCGCGACCGCGAGAGTCACTCCCTCCTTCGTTTGCTTCAAATTTTGCAAAACATTCCCCCACAATTTCAGCGCGGCCAGCGGGGTGCTACGATAAATATTTTTCGCAATCGCGGAATTATTCGCGCCTTTTCTCAACAATCTCGCGGCGAGGCGAAGAGTTTCAGGTTTCGTATTGGAATGGCGGAAGCTACCGGTGTCAGTCGAAATTCCGACGAGCAAGCAAGTGGCGACATCCGGGGAGATCGGGATTTGGAATTTTTCAAACAGCTGCGCGAGAATCGAGCTCGTGGCGCAAAATCTCGAATCCACAAGCTGTATTTCTCCAAATTCACTTGCGGCAGAGTGGTGGTCGATTTTCACGAGTTTCCGGCTGCCGTCGAAAAGCTGCGGCTTCGTTTCATCGAATCCGGTTTGATGCAAATCGCCGCAGTCGAGCACGATTATGAGGTCGAAATTTTCCGCTTCGAATTCACTCACCACTTTTTCCCACTCCGGCAAGAAACGAAAGCTCGCGGGAACCGAGTCGCGACAGGCGGGGGTTACCGATTTCCCCGCTCGCTTCAAAACGAGAAAAAGCGCGAGCAAACTGCCGACCGCATCGCCGTCGGGATTGCGATGTGTCAGCAGCAAAATCCGCTGCGCGGCGAGCAGCGCGTCCTCGAGTTTCGCGATTTCTGTTTCGTTGATTTGCATTTTTAAAAGAGTTGATTTTAGGATTTCCCAAAAGATGAATCCAGAAAAACAGCTTGCCGAGAGGTTGTTCGAATTGTTCAATCCTTCCCGCCGTGGCGGGGGATTGCTGGAAGTGTTCGAATGAGCTGCTTTTCTCAATTTCTTAAATTCAACAACTTCAATATTCCGACCACCCCGGAGATCAATTCAAATGATAACTCCCCGACTTCAAATCGCTCACCAACTTTCCCCGCTCGATGCGGATCACTCTTTTTTGAATTCGATCGACTGTCTCGCGATCGTGCGTCGCCAAAATCACAGTCGCTCCGGCTCGATTGATATCGAGCAGCAAATCAATAATTTCCGCGCCGGAATCCGGATCGAGATTTCCCGTTGGTTCGTCGCCGATGATCAACGCCGGCTCGTGGACGAGCGCGCGGGCGAGAGCGGTGCGCTGGCATTCGCCGCCGCTCAATTTCGTGGGGAAAGCATTCCGGCGATGCGTGAGCCCCACGATTTCGATTACCTCGTTCACTCGTTTTCGAATGAGGTGATTCGGATCTCCGCAAACTTCGAGGGCGAAGGCGATGTTTTCGTAAACCGTTTTTTTGGGCAGCAATTTGTAATCTTGAAAGATCACTCCCACTTTTCGCAAATAAAGCGCGCGCGTGATTTCATCGAGTTCATTGATTATATAATTATCCACTGAAACGATTCCCTCCGTGGGAAAAATCGCGCCGGTGAGGAGATTCACAAAAGTGGTTTTTCCCGCTCCGCTCGGTCCCACCACGCTCACGAATTCTCCTCCGCCAATCTCGCAATTCACACGATCAAGGACGGTGTGGCTGCCGTAACGTTTGGTGGCATTTTCGAAGACTATCATTGGGAGAAAGTATAAAGTGGAAAGTAAAAAGTATAAAGCGGGGTAATTTTTTAATTTTTACAATTTTTAATTTTATAAATAAACTCAAAATCCAAATTTTTAAAAATTAGAAATTAATATTTATTTAAAAATTATAAAATTCAAAAATTTGGTAGAATCTCCTCCGTGGACAAAATCGCAGTTCTCGATTTCGGCGGGCAATATGCTCATCTCATCGCGAATCGGATTCGACGGCTGGGAGTTTTGGCGGAAATTTTGATTCCTCAAGATTTAGTCGATCCGACAACAGAGCTAAAAAACTTTCGCGGGATTATTCTTTCCGGCGGTCCGCAATCCGTTCTCGAAAAAGGCGCGCCGACAGTTGATCCCGCGATTTTCGAATTAAAAAAGCCGGTACTTGGGATTTGCTACGGTTTGCAGTTGCTCGTCCATTCGCTCGGCGGGAAAGTCAAAAAAGCCGGCGGCGGAGAGTTCGGGAAAAGCACTCTTCGACTCGCTTCACGCGGTCAGGGCAGGAAGTCGAAACTTTTCACCGAAATTCCGAAAACTTCCACTGCGTGGATGAGCCACGGCGACGAGGTAATCGCGCTTCCTGACGGATTCGAAAAAATCGCGTCAACAGAGAACTGCGAATTCGCCGCGATTGAAGGAATAGTGAGCGGCGAGCAGCGAGTTGTGAAAAAGAATAAAAAAGGAAAACTACCAACTACCAACTACCAACTACCAACCATCTTTGGTACACAATTTCATCCCGAAGTGGCTCACACCGAATTCGGCGAAAAGATTTTTAAAAATTTTTTGAAAATTACCGCTGCGAAAAAAAGCTGGACGATAGATCAGTTTTTGAAAATCGAAATTTCCCGCATCAAAAAACAGGTCGGCAAGCGGAAAGTTTTTATGCTCGTTTCGGGCGGAGTGGATTCGGCGGTCGGCTTCGCGTTGCTCGAGCGGGCGCTCGGCAAGAAAAATGTTTTCGGGTTGATGATTGATCACGGTTTGCTTCGCAAAAATGAAGCGGAAGAAGTTCACAAAAGTTTGAAAAAGGCCGGCTTCGAAAATCTCAAAATTATCAACGAGAGCGGACATTTCCTCGCGGCCTTGAAAAACATAACCGATCCGGAGGAGAAGCGTCGGGTGATTGGGCGCGTGTTTTTGAAAGTTCAAAGGAAGGCTTTGAAGCGGTTGCGTTTCAATCCGCGAGAATGGTTGCTCGGGCAAGGCACGATTTATCCTGACACGATTGAGTCGGCCGGCACCGCGAATGCCGACAAAATCAAAACGCATCACAATCGCGTTCCCGAAATCGAAGCAATGATTGAAAAAAATCTAGTCGTCGAGCCGCTCGCGCAACTTTACAAAGACGAAGTTCGCGAAGTCGGAAAAAAATTAAAACTGCCGAAAAGTTTGATTAACCGGCATCCGTTTCCGGGACCGGGGTTGGGGGTGCGGATTCTCTGCGGGGAATCTGAGAAGCCGAAAACTACGAACAAAATTGAGACTGAGATTCATCGAAAATGGAAGATTAAAGGAAAAGTCCTTCCGGTTCGTTCAGTGGGAGTGCAGGGTGATTCTCGCAGTTACGCGCATCCGGTCGCACTCTTCACCACCTCTCGCGATTTCGAAAAGTTGGATGAAGTTGCGACTTGGACGGTCAACAAGTTTTCCGAAATCAATCGCGTGGTTTTGTGCCTTAATTCTGTGAAAGCGCCGCGTATTTTTCAAACGCGTTTCACAAAACTTACTTGTTCGAGGATTGATCTTGCGCGGGAAGCGGACGCGATCGTGAACAAAATTTTGATTTCAAAAAAACTATATTCAAAAGTATGGCAGTTCCCAGTCGTACTCGCGTCAGTTTTTGAATTTGAAAAAGAGGGCGAGGCGGTGATTCTCCGACCAATTAATTCAGAAGAGGCGATGACCGCGAATTTCGCGCGATTGCCAAAAAGTTTTTTGAATGAAGTTACAAAGAAGCTGATGAAACTGGACGGCGTGGAAAATGTTTTTCTCGACATCACCAATAAGCCGCCGGCGACGATTGAATGGGAATAATTTGAATTTAGAATTATGAATGATAAATTATGAAA
>JAHISY010000043.1 GCA_018817365.1 Patescibacteria group bacterium
CTTTCCAATATCCAAAGTCCAATATCCAATCGGGTTGGGGGAGATTTGAGATTTGAATTTCAGCAGGCGGGTGATTAGCAAACCTCCACACTCCACCCTCCATTCGGGGTTAACTTTCTCAAACTGTTTTTCTCCTAATCCCAATTCAGCTGACAGTTTACAGTTGGCAGTTGGCAAAAAAATTTCTAAACCACAAGATCCAAATTCAAAACCTCAAGTGTTAAAATTGTTGGGATGAAAACTCTGATAATCGATAATTACGATTCCTTCACCTTCAACCTTTTTCAATTTTTAGGAGAGTTGAAAGGCAATCCGCTTGTTTGCCGGAATGACGAGCTCTCGCTTTCCGAAATTCAAAAAATCAATCCTACTCACATTGTGATTTCGCCGGGACCGGGGGTTCCCTCTGATCCGAAATACTTCGGCGTGAATCTTGAGATAATTCACGAATTCAAAAAAACTCCGATTCTCGGGGTTTGCCTCGGACATCAGGGAATCTGCCACGCATTCGGCGGAAAAATAATTCGCGCTCCCGAAATTCGGCACGGAAAAACTTCTCTGATTATTCATAACCAAAAAAAACTTTTTCAAAAAATTCCTTCGCCACTTGAGGGAATGCGTTATCACTCGCTGATTGTTGAGCGAAAAAGTTTGCCCCGCGAATTGAAAATCACTGCGGAGGAGAAAGATTCCAAAATCGTGATGGCTGTCGAGCACATCTCTCGTCCGCTTTTTGGAATCCAATTTCATCCTGAAAGCGTGGGCACTCCCGCTGGAAAACAAATTCTCGCGAACTTTCTTGCGGTTTATACCGTTTTGCAATAGAAATATTGCAGTCTGCACTTTCTACGAATTGGCTTTATTTTTTCTTTTGAACACCAAAACCCCACGGCATTAACAGCCTTTTTATTGCGAATTGGTATTAATTTCCAAGTTGGCTGCTACCTGCTCCCGCTAACCCGAAAAGCGGTGGCGGGTTGCTTTGCACTCGTGAGTCATATTCCGCTACGAACGCGGCATCGCTGTCCGCAAAAACTTGTATGCCGCCGGAATCCGGATGGTAAGTTCGAAGATACGCGAAGTCGTAAAGTCGGGCAGCTTCTCGCGAGCAGCTCGGAGTCGGTACCGACGCGCAGCTTGGCGGGGGACAGTTGGCGGCTATATCCATTTTATTCGGAAATATCAGCGGGTTGTCATCCGCTCCGCCGATTGTATTTTGCGTAGCGATCAAACCTTTCCAGTGAAGCTGATTTCGCAATTCAAAACTGCGGTCGCAAAAACCCGTGCTGCTGCAATCCGCGGTCGCATCCTCGCCGCACTCGCCTCCTGCATTTACCGAGATTACGCTGCCCTCCGCATAAAAAGCTCCTGCCATATTTATCACGTCGGGATACATGAAAATATTTCCACCGTTCCCCGTCGCATTTTTCAAAACGATCACGCCGAATGAATTGCCGGCGGTGGCGGGATAAATAAAATTATTTTTGATATGAAGATTACCGCCCTCAACCAAAATTGTTTTCACGCCGCTCGGCAGATTTCCCGAAAGATTCAAAACGACATCGCCCTCAAAATAGAGCACGCTGTTCTCGAAATACGCGCAATTTGGATTTTCACTCCAGAAATCTGTAAGATTGTCAATTTCACCCACATCAGTGCACGCACTTACAGATGAATTTTTTGTGAGCGCGGCCGTGTTGCGGTTAATCAAAGTTTCGAGTTCGTTTTGCGCGGTGTCCCCCAGTGATTGATTCAAGGCGGCTCCGGTTTGCTTCGAAGAAGTGCCGCCGCTTGAGTATACCGATCCGATGATTTCAATACCGGGATTAAAAAGCTGTGCTGCCCCGACTTCCAAACTTTCGCTTTTGTGCCGCACATGTTTCCCACTGACACCGACATCGTAGCCAGCATAGGCTTCAAAAAGCGTGCCGAAATTCGCTGGCACCGCAGCGGCAAGATCAAGCTCCGGCGTCGTCCGCATTCGAATATTTTCCACGCTGCTCGCGCCTACAATTCCGCCGCTCACGAGTCCGCCCGCCGCATTCCACGAGCTGTCAAAATCATCATCAGCGTCAATATCCAAATTCAAATTCTGCTCAATTGGATCTTCAGTGGTCGCACCTGTCCACGTGATGCTGACATCGCTCGCATCCACGAGCAGCCCGAGTTCGGGGCTGCCAGCTATTATGCTGCTGCTAAAATTTTGTAGTTCAAGATTGAATCTTTTGGGCGCGTTGACGGTGATATTTTCAGCAGCTGCAGTGTCGAGAACGTAATACGCACCATCCCAAATCAGCGCTTCGGGCGTGATTATGAGAGTGGGAGAAAAAGCAAATTTGCGATCCTCGTCACTGCTGCCCCATGTTCCCGAGCTTTCGCCGACATTCGCGTAGCCGCCGAGAGCAGCCACATTGTAGGTTATTTCTTTGAAGAAAAGATCGAATCCGTCACCTTCGATTGGCGTGTAGCCGTTGCTTGTCGGCGCGTACGATTTCACATCGACTTGAAACTTGCCGTCGTCGCCGTTAGCCTCGATCAAATAGCCAGTCGAAGTTCCGCCCTCTTGGCTGAAACCGAATTCACTCGCCTCGAAAATCGCTGAATCGCCTGTTCCGGAGATTTGATCGAGCTTCGTGGTATTTTCGAATTTAGTATTCACACTTACCTCTTTGATCCCCGCTACGGAAATAACAGGATTACCGTACTCGTCGCGCAACGTTGTTTGCACGAAATGGTTTTCTTGTCCATCGGCTACTTTCGGCGGCGAGCCAAATTCGAAATAGCTGTTACCACCGACCCAATCGGTTACAGCCGCAACGACCGTGAAAAATCCGGAATACAGTCCACTATTTTCGACAACCGGATCGGTGCAGTTGCCCACAATGTCACAAGCAGTAAAAGTGAGATCGTAATTACCGACGAGATGAAAATCGTGACTCGTGATATCGACCGAAGCGCGGTTATTGCCCGGATCGAAATAATTTGCATTGTAAGTTTGCTCAACTCCGTTTGAATCAAGAATTACTACCTCCACGGAGGCAATATCTGTGACATCATCCTGAAACCACAAAGTTTCTGGGATTGGGGAACCGTAATTATCTGTCGCTGCAAAAACTCTCGATGTCGTGGTGAGAATGGGCGGGAGTGGATCATCGCTATCCCCAATCCCCAAATAAACCGCGTAAGTATCGAAATCAAATCCATTTATCGAGCTCGGGGGATCTGCCTTTGTTTGCGGATCGCAAAAGCTGATATAACCGACCGCATCGCTGTAAGCGAATCCGCACAAATAACCGAGATTATTGTAATAATCCACACCGGGGTTGTCGTTGGTCGGATCGTTTTTTTGGAAGTAAGTAGTGCCGAAATTGTAATCGCCGATAGTGCCGCCATTTGTGTCGCCACGAACCTTGAATGAATCGTTCATCGTGAGACCATTCAAATCTAGCCAGCCGTAATTGCTCGAATAAGCTTCTCCTGAAAAAGTGAGTGTGCTTGAATCAAAAGTAACCCCGTAAGGAACGGTGCTACAAAAATTTGGCATTGCAGAAGCGCCTTTTCCAGGCGGGGCAGTCGCCGGTATAGTGTTGCCTAATCCGTCACAATAAAAATTAATCCAACCAATATTCGGACTGTAAGCTTGTCCCCAAAGCTGCTCGTTTTCATTCAAAAGATAAGATTTTAGTTGTCCGGGTGACCTCACATTGACAAAAAATACTGCGACTAAAACAATTGCGATTAGCGCGACTTGGGCAGTCCGCTTTTTAATTTTTTGGAGCATCTTCTTCGGGGATTAAATGAATGTAAGTTTGGCAACGCCTTTTTAATTTTTCATTTTCAATTTTACCGCAGAGTTCTATATTTTTCTCGCTAATTGCTTTTTGGAAATAAATTTCTCCGCGGCAATCTGCCGCCGCGCGCGCGTTTTCGATAGCAGCGCAATTTTCAGCATTTATAGTTTGAATTGCTTCGTAGCGAATCTCGCGCTCTTGTCTCACGAAACTGGTTAATTCTTCCAAAATTCCGGTGGTATTATCTTCAAGCATCACCACAAATTTTTGTGGGCTACGAACAAGAAGGGGTTCAGACTGCTCGATTGGCACAATCTTTTTATTCGAGGGCTGTTGTGAGCGTTTAATTTCTACGCGCGGCTCTACCTCCACGGGATCGAGCTGGAAACGCAAAAAATCAAAAATACTTTTTTCTTTGAAACTAGCGGAAGATTTGGTTTCGATTCCGTACTCGATTTTTAAATCCCGAATTTCTTTTTTTTCTCTGCCGCTCGGCAAAAAAACCGCCGTCACCGCGAGAGTGACGGCAATCGCGAAGAAAGCGAAGATTGTCGTGAAGTCACGGAAGTCGTGAGGGACTTTCATTTTATTTCGAGTGAGTGCTTTTTTGAATTCTACTAGTTTGAATTTTACCAAATTTTACAACCAAAAGCCAATTTTTTTCAGCTTTCAAATTTACATAGAGCGCGCTAAAATTTATTTCCATTTAATCCCCTTCAAAATGTTTAAAATTTTTATCGCGGATAATCTTGCGCTTACTGCAGTCAAATTTCTTGAGGAACAAAAAGATTGCGAGGTCGAAACGAAAACCGGTTTAAGCGAGAACGAGATTATAAAAAAAATTCCTGATTTTGACGCGCTGATCGTTCGTTCTGCCACTATCGTTACTCCCAAAATTATCGAGGCAGGGAAAAAATTAAAAGTAATCGGTCGCGCGGGGGCGGGGACGGATAACATTGACAAAAAAGCGGCGAGTGGGAAAGGCATTCTCGTGGTGAATGCGCCGACGGGGAATTTAACAAGCGTTGCGGAGCTTGTGTTTGCGCATATTTTTTCCGCATTTCGACAGCTACCGGAGGCGAATTTTTCCGTCAAAAAAGGAGAGTGGAAGAAAAAAGAACTCGGCAAGTTGGGTCGCGAACTTGACGGCAAAACCCTCGGTATCGTCGGACTCGGGAAAATCGGGCAGCTCGTGGCGGAGCGCGCGCGCGGTTTCAATCTCAAAATTCTCGCTTTCGATCCGATCACAGCTTCAGAAGTTGCGGAATCGGTGGGGGCGGAACTAGTTGAATTGAAAAAAGTTCTTGAAGAGTCGGACGTGATTACTTTACATATTCCGCTGATTCCGCAGACGAAAGATTTAATTGGCGCAAAACAATTCAAAATGATGAAGCCAAACGCGATGTTGCTCAATTGCGCGCGCGGAGGAGTGGTGGATGAAGAAGCTTTAGGAAACTGGCTTCGCGAGAATCCGAACGCGCTTGCCGCCCTCGACACTTTCGCGGCGGAGCCGGTCGATCCGAAAAATCCGCTGTTCCAGCTGCCGAATTTTTTCGCGACTCCGCATCTCGGAGCCTCGACAATCGAAGCTCAAGAAAAAGTTGGTTTACAGCTCGCGGATCAAGTCGCGCGCGCGTTACGCGGC